>JANNWF010000063.1:0-24191 GCA_031408455.1 Pseudoxanthomonas sp.
GCCCTCCATGGCTTGCGGCGCTCTTAAGCAGTGATGCACATCTAGCACAGCATGTCCGTCACGCTTTTGGAGGGCGCCGCTCCTGCGGCGCTGCTCTTACCTTGACTCGTCGCTGCTTCTGCTGAGCACCCATCGAAGCAACACCGCGACACAGGCGAAACTGCCGGCCACGGGCGCCAGCGACAACGCGCGAGATGCCCACTCGGATTGCAACGACCCGATTCGTCAGCACGATTGCGACGGCTCGCCGCAGTTTCCACCGAGGCCGTACCGGGCGACCGAGTTCGGTTTCAAAATTGAGGAAAGCTCGGCGCTGAGTCAATTAACTGCGGTGGGCCCTAACGCGTCACTGGCAACGGGTCAGCACTGACGGTTTCGCCTTGCGTCCGAGGTCCATTCAAGCTTCGGAGCTGGCGCATGGCGGGGCGTCGCAGCGGCGCAACTGGACGCCCACGCGCGCTGTCGCCAGACTCCTGCGATGCACGTTGACCTGATCGCCAAGCACACCTTCGCGTCCGCCCCCGTGGCGGTGTTCGCGTTGGGGCTGGACCCGCTGCGCTTTCCCGCGGCCTTCCGTGGCTTCGGGCCGATTCCGTCCATACGCCGCATCACTCTGCACGCGCCGCCCGCGGTCGGCAGCACGCGCGAGTTGGAGAACAGTGATGGCTCGCGGCCGCAGGAGCGCATCACGACGCTTGCGCCACCACATCGGCATGCCTACACGCTGAGTGGCCTGAGTGCGCCGTTCTCGTGGCTGGTGCGTGCGGGTCATGCCGATTGGACGCTCACCGCCGTGGCGGGTGGCACCGCCGTCGAATGGCGGTATCGGTTTGAATTGACCAGCCCGCTCGCATGGCCAGTCGCGTGTCCGTTATTGACCGTGTTCATGACCGCAGCGATGCGGCGTTGTCTGACGACCATGGCAACGCTGTTGACAGCTGACGAGGCGCGACGCTGATGGAACAGTGGATTCTGCTGGCGATGGCACCGGTCTTTCTGGGTCTGATCGCGCTGGAGGCGTGGTACTGGCGCAGACGAAATCCTGCGATGTACAGCTGGACCGACACCCTCTCCAACGCGGGGCTCGCGCTCATGCATCAAGCAGCGGATGCACTGGCGTGGTTGCTGGTGATCGGCATGTTTTATTGGGTGTACCAGTACCGACTGTTCGATCTGGCGCCGGCATCGGTGTTGACCATCGCGGCGCTGTTCGTTGCGCAGGATTTTTTCTATTACTGGTTTCACCGCGCGCATCACCGCATCCGCTGGATGTGGGCCTCGCACGTCACTCATCATTCGTCGGAACGGCTGAACCTGTCGACCGCGTTTCGGCAAAGTCTCACCTATCCGATCTCGGGCATGTGGCTGTTTTGGCTGCCGCTGGCGTGGATCGGCTTTGAGCCCACTTACATCGTTGCGGTGGTGGCGATCAACCTCGGCTTCCAGTTTTTTGTTCATACCCAGGCGGTCGGCAAGCTCGGTTGGATCGAGAAAGTCTTCAACACGCCCTCGCACCACCGCGTTCACCACGCCCGCAACGCCAAGTACATCGACCGCAACTACGCCGGCGTGCTGATCATCTGGGACAAGCTGTTCGGGACCTTTGTTGAGGAAGATGCGGACGTGCCTTGCAGCTACGGCATCATCGGTCAGATCGACAGCCACAACCCGCTCCGGCTCAGCTTTCACGAGTGGATCGCGATGTTTCGCGATGCCGCGCGCGCTAAGGGTGTGCGGGGCGTGCTTGAGCAGTTGTTTGGGCCGCCTGAGCGCTCGCTGGCGCATCGCGAGGTGGCGGCTAGCGATCCGCGCACGGCCAGCAACAAAGGCTAGGCAATGGCGATGAGCTCGCAACGCTACATCCTCGCCATCGACCAAGGCACCACCTCGTCGCGGGCGATTCTGTTCAACCACGCTGGCGTGACGGTCGCCATCGCCCAGCGTGAGTTGAACCAGCACTTTGCGCAGCCCGGTTGGGTTGAACACGATGCGATGGAAATTTTGAGCAGCGTTCGCATGACTGTCGTCGAGGTTTTGCGTAAGTCAGGAATAAGCGCGACGCAGCTGGCGGGAGTTGGCATCACCAATCAGCGCGAGACCACCGTGGTGTGGGATCGGATGAGTGGCGAGCCGATCCATCACGCCATCGTCTGGCAATCACGGCAGTCCAGCGGGATATGCGAGCGGCTGCTGGCTGAAGGTCATGATCCGCTGGTGCGCGAGCGCACGGGCCTGCTGGTCGATGCCTATTTTTCCGGCACCAAAGTCGCGTGGTTGCTCGATCACATTGAGGGCGCACGCATGCGTGCGGCACGTGGCGAGCTGCTGTTTGGCAGCATCGACAGCTGGTTATTGTGGAACCTGTCGGAAGACAAGACCCACGCCACCGACATCAGCAATGCCTCGCGTACCTTGATGTATGACATCCACCAACGGCGCTGGTGTCCCGATCTGCTGCGCATGCTCGACGTGCCCGCGAGCATGCTGCCGGAGGTGCGTAGTTGCAGTGAGATCTACGCGCACGCCGACGCCGATTGGCTGGGCGCGCGGGTGCCGATTGCAGGCATGGCTGGCGATCAACAGGCCGCCCTGTTCGGCCAAGCCTGCTTCGCACCGGGCACCGCCAAGAACACCTACGGCACCGGCTGTTTTCTGCTCTTGAACACCGGGGAGCACGCCGTGCATTCGCGCCATGGTCTGCTGACGACCATCGCCTGGGATGTGGGCGGTCAGGTCGAATACGCGTTGGAAGGCAGCGTTTATATCGCTGGCGCAGCGGTGCAGTGGTTGCGTGATGGCTTGCAAATCATCGACACCGCGGCCGAGTCACAAGCCTGCGCTGAACGGCTCGAATCCAGCGATGGCGTGTATTGCGTGCCGGCGTTCGTTGGCCTAGGCGCACCGTATTGGCGCAGTGATGCGCGTGGCGCCATCTTTGGACTGACTCGCGGCAGCAGCCGCGACCACATCGTGCGTGCGGTGCTTGAGTCCTTGGCCTTTCAGACTCGCGATGTGCTGGACGCGATGCAGGCCGACTCGGGCATCACGTTGCAAAGCCTGCGCGCGGATGGTGCCGCCATCAGCAACAACTTCCTCGCCCAATTCCAAGCCGACTTGCTCAACGTCCCGCTGGAGCGCGCCGCGACCTCGGAGGCGACTGCCTTGGGTGCGGCCTATCTGGCTGGTCTGGCCGTAGGCTTTTGGGACAGTCGCGAACAGATTGCTGCGCAGCGCCGGGTCGAGCGCATCTTCCAACCCCGCATGGATAGCGCGCGGCGCGAAGTGTTGTACGCGGGTTGGAAGCGCGCGGTAGCGGCGACGTTGGCGTTTTGAGATTCGCGAGCAGCGATTGATATCCCCTCACTTTCTGGGAGCGCTCCCTAGAAGCGCTTCCACAACCGTTCAAAACCGCTTCAAAAAAGCACCACTCCTTTCGACAGCCCTAGCTGCCGGTGCTACGGTGTGCACAAGAGGTGAATGGTGCAGAGTTTGATGGATCGATTGCGACCTCAATGTCCCGTGCGCGGATCGTGGTCCGAGGCAGACGAATGGGCGTGGGCGTTGGCAACTCGTCGACTGGACCTTGATGAATTGGCCGACTTGGCGGCGCGCTTTGCCATTGAACGGCTCGGCTGTCACAGCGCGCGGCTCCATCTGAAGGACGCTACGCCCGCGGCTTCGACAGTGGCAGACGCCGCCAGCGAGCCAACCACTGTCCTTGCCATTCCGCTGGCCGACGGCCAAGCCGAGTTGACACTCAGCTTCGCCGATAGCACCGCCCAGAATCTGGATATCCCCGATACCGCAGGTGCTTGCATCGATCTGCTCGACCTGCGACTGCGCGATCTGCTCGCCCTGCGTCAGCTGCGCAGCGAAGCCCAGGCCGCGCAGCGCAACGAGCACTTGCAGCAAGCGCTGTATGCCATCGCCGACCTCGCCTACTCCGATCTGGATCTGCGCGAAATGTTGGCGCGCGTGCATGAAATCGTCGATCGGCTTACCTACGCGAAGAACTTTTACATTGCGCTTTACGACGATGCGCGCGATGTCATGTATTTCCCCTATTTCGCCGACGATGACGACGCCTCGATCTCGCGAGCAGGACCTGAGGTCGCAGGCAGCGACTACCCCAACAGTTTGACCTTTGCGGTGCTGCATGGCGGCACCTCCTTACTCGGCCCGAGTCAACCGCTGCGCCGGCAACTGGGCTTGGGTGACGACATTCGCCTCGGTCGTGAATGCGTCGATTGGTTGGGCGTTCCGATGTTGCACGGCGGGCGGGTGCGCGGTGCCGTGGTGGTGCAGAGTTACGACGAGGACCATCGCTACAGCGAGGATGACCGCTCGCTGCTGGCCTTCGTCGCCCAGCACATCCTGAGCGCCGTCACTCGCAAGCAGACGCAGGACGATCTCGAAGCGGCGGTGATGCGACGCACCAACGAGCTTGCCGAAGCCAATGCGGCCCTGCGCCAAGAAGTGGGCGAACGCGAACGCGTGCAACATTTGCAGGCTGCGCAGTACCGAATCGCCCAGTTGGCCAGCGAAAGTGGCAGCGTCGACAGTTTTTATGCCGGTGTGCACACCGCCGTTGCCGGGCTGTTGAATGCGCGAAATTTCTTTATCGCGCTGGTGTCGGACGACGGCACGGAATTGCACTTTCCCTACCTGGTCGACGAGCGCGACGATGCGCTGTTGTCGCGCCGACTCACCAACGGCGTCACCGAATGGGTGCTGCGAAATCAGCGACCGCTACTGGCCACCGCCGACGAAATGCGCGCCCTGATCAACGCGGGCGAGATGGTGGTTTTCGGCACCTTGGCTGAGTGCTGGTTGGGTGTGCCGCTATTGCTGGATAACCGCGCCTTAGGCGTGATGGTGGTGCAGAGCTACGACAGTGATCGCGACTACGGTCCGGCCGAGCAAGAGATCTTGCAATTTGCTTCATTCCACGTCGCCACCGCGCTGGAGCGCCGGCAAACCCACGAGCGCCTGCGGCTGGCCAATATCGAGCTGGAAAAGCGCGTCGAGCACCGCACTCATGAGTTGAAATTGGCCAACGCCGACCTGCGCCAGCAGATCGTGGTCCGCGAACAGGCCGAGTCGCGCCTGCAACACGAAGCGCTGCACGACGCCTTGACCGGCCTGCCCAATCGCGCTGCCTTGCTGGGCCGCTTGGAGCGCGCATTGACCCGCTACCAACAAGACCCGACACGCTTGTTCGCAGTGCTGTTTCTCGACCTGGATCGCTTCAAGGTCGTCAACGATTCCGTCGGCCATCTGCTGGGCGATGAGCTGCTGATCGAGGCTGGCCGGCGCATTGCTGGCTGTGTGCGCGAGCCCGATTCGGTCGCCCGCTTGGGTGGCGATGAGTTCACCATTCTGCTGGAAGACATCCGCAGCGTTGAGGATGCGAGCCATGTCGCCAGCCGCGTGCTGGCCGCGTTGATTGATCCGATCCGCATCGGCGAGAAGGAGATTTATACCTCCGCCAGTATTGGCATTGCGCTCACGCATCCGCGCTACACCCGTCCAGAAGAACTGCTGCGCGACGCCGATGTCGCCATGTATCGCGCGAAGGCGCACGGCCGCCAACGTTTCGAATTGTTCGACGAGCAGCTGCGCCAAGAAGCACTGAACGTGCTCGATATGGAAAGCGACCTCCGCCGCGCGCTGGGTCGCCATGAATTCGAGCCCTATCTGCAACCCATCGTGCGGCTTTCCGATGGCGCGGTGTTGGGCTTTGAGGCGCTGCTGCGTTGGCGCCACAGCTCACGCGGCTTGCTGCTGCCGGCCGAGTTTCTGGCCGTGGCGGAGGACTCAGGCAACGTCGAGCAGATCGACTGGCAGCTATACGAACAGGTGTTGCGCGCGATACCTGACTTGGCCGAGCCCACGGCGTATGTCGGCATCAACGTCTCAGCCCGCCACTTTCGCTCACCCGACTTGGCGCAAAGCCTGCTCGAAATGATTGCCGCGTACCGAGTGCCACCCAGCCGGGTGCGGGTGGAAGTCACCGAAGGCGCGCTGCTACAAAATCCCGAGCAAGCGTGCAGCACCATGCTCAGCCTGCGCGATGCCGGTGTGCTGACCTCACTTGACGACTTCGGCACTGGCTATTCCTCGCTGTCTTACCTGCATCGCTTCCCGTTGCACGCGCTGAAAATCGACCGCTCTTTCGTCGCTGAATTGAAGTCCGACCTCAGCGGCAGCAGCGCCGCCGTGGTGCGCGCCATCCGCGCCTTGGCCGGCTCGTTGAATATGGAAGTCATCGCCGAAGGCATCGAGACTCAGCTGCAATGCGACGCCTTGATGCGCCTCGAATGCAGCATCGGCCAAGGCTTCTTGTTCGCACTGCCACGGCCGGCACAGGAGTTGGCGCGGCGGCATTGAGGGTGCCGCAAGGTGCGGCCCGACTCGCTCGGCAGAGGAAACTAATTCCAGCGCGGCTGCAAGATCAGGATCAGCAGCATGAAGGCGCCGAACAGGAATCCCGGCACAGCGAGCAGGCACAGCAACAGCAAGGCCAGCGCGCGCTGTTGCAAACGCTCAAGCGTGATCGCACCGCCGATCACCAGCGCCAAGCCGACCAGGATGCCCAGCCACAACAGACCATTGAACGCTGACACCGAGCCATCCGCCAGTCCGATCACAAAGAAGAACACGATCACCGCGGCGACCACCACATCGAAGCCGAGCAGGCCGAGATAAGCGATGCGCCAGCCGCCGCCGGTCGAAGTCGGCGGGGGTGCTGCCACGGATGATGGCTCGGGCATGAGTCAGCTTCCTCGTTGTCGTGACGCTATGACTAGTCGCCGCCGGAGGCAGGCGGCCGCGCCGCGAGCATCTCGCTAAAGCGATGTCCACCGGCATACACCAAATCGATCACGCGCCAGTCGTCGTCCTCGCGTTGCAGCAAAAACTCGATCGGCCTATTCACATACGCATCGCCGAAACTCACCGTCAATCGCGCCTCGCTATCCACAAGCGTCGCCACGCCAACGGCAAAGCGCGTCGGATATTCCTGACTGTTGGTCAGCGGATCGCCATTGATCGGCGGCGGTTCGTCGCTAGGCCAGGGCGCGGCGAAATAGCCATCGACCGCGACATTCAGCTCAGTCGCCAACAACGGGCGTTTGTCTTTCCAGTAGTCGGGCAAGAACCCCATGTCGGCCGCGAAATGACGCTCCAACAAACCCTGCACTGCCGCCTCCGGTGTCCCCGCCACAGCCAGCGCACCCGCTGCCCGACTCAAGCTGTAGATGCGATTGTCCAATGCAAACAGCAGGCTGCTGGCATCGACCTGATGAAACTCGAACAGACCGGTATCGCAGCGCAGACTCAAGCCACGCGTAGCTCCCGCAGGCAAGCCAAGCCGCTCCGCGTCCGCCGCCGGCTGCGGCAGCCCGCCTTGAAACAAGCCCTCGGCAGGCATGTTGCTGATCTCGTAATGCGCATCGCCACAACCCAACACACCCGGCCCACGCACTTTGGATGCTTCGAACACGACAGTCGAACCCAACGGCAATGCAGAAAACAACTCATCAGTCTTGACGACCCACGGCGCAGGCTGCTGGCGAACGACGCGCCAGGTGCCGAGCAGGTCATGTGCGTTGGCGTTGCTGATGACGGTACAAACTGACAGCACGAGCATCGCCAGAAATGGTACGCGGCGGCGGCTTAGTAGTGGGCTGCGGTTGGCTGAGCGCATTTGCGTTCTCGGATTTAATCGGTCGTCGCGAATTACTGACAAGCGCCAAATGGGCGAAGCAAAGAGAAGTGGCTCGGTTGCCGCTAAGGCAGGCGAAACCTTAGCCTCGAAGCAAAAGCATGCGAGTGAAGCGCAAAAAGTGGATTCCGGCCTTCGCCGGAATGACGACTTCTAGGAGTCCCGTCGAGGCGGACGAACCGTCCGCAATACCACCCAATTCAAACCCCCAACCACCCCCGCAACACCGACCGCGCTTCATCCAAGCCACTGCCATCCGTGGCAGAAAACAATTGCGCGCCAATCCGGTCACCCAACTCACGACGCACGGCGAGCAAAGTTTTGGCTTGCGCGCCGCGGCTGATCTTGTCGGCTTTGGTCAACAGCACGTGGCCCGGCAAACCGCGCGCGGCGGCGAAGGTCAGCATCTGCTGGTCGAACTCTTTCATCGGATGACGAATGTCCATCACCACGATCAGCCCGCACAGCGCTTGCCGATGCATGAAGAATCCTTCCAACACGCCTTGCCAGTGTTCGCGCAGTGCCAGCGGCACTTTGGCGTAGCCGTATCCGGGCAGGTCCACCAAGTGCTTCTCGGGTGCAACCTCGAAATATACGAGCTGCTGCGTTCGACCCGGCGTTTTCGAAGTCCGTGCCAGCTTGCCTTGATCGCAGATCGCGTTGATGGCGCTGGACTTTCCCGCATTGGAGCGACCGCAGATAGCGACTTCGCGACCGCTGTCTGGAGGCAAATGGATCAGCTCGTGGGCGCTTTTGATGAAGCGCGCACGGCGCAGGGGATGGGCATCACTCATTGCTTCGTTGACCGGTCGACGGGACGGCGGGGATAATTCGCAGTCTTGACGGAATTGCCAGCGGCTGCTTGAGTCCTGCCGCTTGCGTTCAAGCCGCGATACGCCGTTGGCTGACTCTCGAATTTGGAGCAAGTGTATGACCTTTCGTCGCATTCTCGGCCTCGCCGCCGTCTTGGTCGCAGCCAACGCCTTCGCTGCCACTCAGGAAACGCCTGCTGCGGAAACGCCTGTCGCGGCTGCACCTGGCAATACCGCACCTGCCGCAACGACGCCTGCGGCGACTGCAGGTGTGCAGGTCGACGCGGTGGCGGAGCCGGCAGCTGCTGTCGCAAGCGAACTGACCGATGCGCACGGACCCGCGCAGCCGGGCAATGCTGAAGCCGGGGCGACCAAGGCCAGCGCCTGCGCGGCGTGTCATAGCACGGATGGCAATTCGGTCGATCCGCAGTATCCCAAGTTGGCCGGTCAACACGAGCGCTATATCGCTCGCCACCTCGCCCTGTACAAAAATGGCGAGCGCGACAACGCCATCATGCTCGGCTTCGCCGCCGCTCTGAGCCCGCAAGATATGCGCGATGTCGGTGCGTATTTCGCCAGCAAGACGGCCGCTCCGGGCATGGCCGACGACAGCCTGATTGCCACTGGCGACAACGCGGGTCGTACGTACTACTCGGTCGGCGAAGCGCTGTTTCGTAGCGGTGATGCCGAGCGCGGTGTGGCGGCGTGTGCGTCCTGTCATGGACCGGTGGGCCGGGGTAATCCCGGTCCGGCTTATCCGCAATTGGCGGGTCAACACGCCAACTACACCGCCACCCAGCTCAAGGCATTTCGTAGTGGCACGGTATATGGCCGCGACGCCAACGCTAATGCGGTGATGATGGGGGTTGCCAAATATTTGACCGACGAAGAGATCGGCTCGCTGGCGAGCTACATCGAAGGCTTGCATTTGGCGGCGCAGGGAACTTCGCCTGCGCCTTAAAGTCGAAGGCTGCCGCAGTCGAGCAAAACGGGCGCTTGCGGGCGCCCGCTTCATTTTTGGCCCGCTGTGTGTGCGAAGCCTTCAAGCGCCGTAGCCAAGCAACCGATCCAAACTAACAACTACCACCCGACCGATTGGAGTTATTGACCATGCTGACCCGCCTGCTGGCCCTCGTTTTGCTCGGTGCCGCCACTGCATGCAGCGCGCAGACCGCGCCGCCTGCCGAAACCTACACCGCCGGCAAAGACTACTTCGTGATAGAGCCCGCACAGCCAACCAGCAGCGGCGACAAGATCGAAGTATTGGAAGTGTTCGGCTACAGCTGCAGCCACTGCGCCAGTTTCGAGCCGAAGATCGCCGCATGGAAGAAGACACTGGGCGCCGACGTCTCGTTCAACTACATGCCGGCGATGTTTGGTGGCATTTGGGAGACCTTTGCACGCGCCTACTACACCGCAGAGACCATGGGCATCCTCGACAAGACCCACGAAGCCATGTTCAAGGCCGTGCACGTTGAGAAAACCATCGCGGCGGTGGAAGACATCTCGGCCTTCTACGCGAGCCACGGCGTCAATGCCGAGGAGTTTGCGGCGACGATGAACAGCTTTGCGGTCAATGCCAAGGTCGGTCGGTCGCAGCAGCAGGTGCCGCGATACGGTGTCAGCTCGACCCCGACCATGATCGTCGCCGGCAAATACCGGATTGAGGCCAACGCCCCGAATACGCATGAGCGGATGTTGCAAGTTGCCGATTTCTTGCTAGCCAAGGAACGCGCTGCGGCCAAGTAAGCAGCCGCACCCGCCCGCGCATGTCGTCGCCGGCGGACGGCTTGCCAGACAGCGCCGGCGAGCGCCCACGCGGCGCGACGCTGTCGGTAGTCAGTGCCAATATTCAAGCGGGTGCCAGCACCCGCAGCTATCGCGACTACGTCAGCCGGCCTTGGTCACACGTGCTGCCGCATCCCGAAAAACGCAGCAACCTCGACATCATTGCGGTCGCTGCGCGCGAGTTCGACATCGTCGGCTTGCAAGAGACCGATCCCGGGTCACTGCGTTCGGGCTTTCTCAACCAGACCCACTATCTCGCCGAAGCGGCGGGATTCGAGTACTGGAGCCATCAATCCAACCGCCGCATTGGCGGCATCATGTCCAGTGCCAACGGCTTGCTAAGCCGTCGCCAACCCGACGAAGTGCGCGACTATGCGCTGCCGGGTCGAGTCGCCGGCCGTGGCGTGCTGTGGGCGCGCTATGGGCAGGGTGCAGACGCGCTGATCGTAGTGATTTCGCACCTCTCCTTGGGCATGCGCTCGCGTGCCGACCAACTCGGCTTTATCGTCGAACTCCTCACCGATGCACCGCAGGCGGTGCTTATGGGCGACTTCAACTGCGAAGCGCAGGCACCTGAAATGCGACCGCTTTACGATCGCTGCGGCTTCGTCGCCCCGACGACGCGCTTGCCGAGCTTTCCCAGCTGGCAACCCCGCCGAGCCATCGACCACATTCTGGTCACGCCAGGAATCCAGGTGCGCCGTCGCTGGGTGTTGCCGGGGATGCTGTCTGATCACATTGCGGTGGCTGCGGAGTTAGAACTTCCGCTCTGAGCCCCAGTCCGGTCAGCCAGACCCATTTAGGCGGCAGCAGCGAACACTCTGCGACAGCGCCAGCCGCACCCCGGCTTCCGCCGCTTCCATCAAACAACAGCGGCACAGCCTCCGCGTTGCAGACGTTTGCCTTTTCTCGGACGTTGCAGACAGCCTGTTTGCTCCGCGACAGCGGAACGACGACGGCGTGCAGAAAGCTCCTGCATCCAACATTTTGAGATGCAGCAAGGTCACCCGGATGCAGCTTCGCTTGGTGCAAAAACTAAAACGCCCGCCGGGTTGCCCCGGCGGGCGTGTGGTCGATCTAGCGCTAGTTACCGAAAACTCAGAACTTGAAATCCACTTTGGCGTAGTAGAAGCGGCCCGGCAAATCGTAGTTCGATGCGTCGTAACCGTTCAGCGAGCAGGTGTAGCAGAACGGTGCGTCTTTATCGCCGACGTTGTTGACGCCACCGGTCAAGCGCATGTTGCCCACCATGGGTGTTTTCCAGCTCAGCTGGATGTCGTGGTAGGTGGTGCCGCCCAAGCTGTTGCTAGCAAACGCGGGGGTCGTGGCAGTCGCCGGTCGTTCGAACGAGCACACGCCGCGGCCGATGAAGTCCGTGCAGTTCTCGGTCAAGCCATCGGTGAAGCGCGCGCCCCAGCTGGCGGAAAAATCACCGAGGGCCCAGTCCAGAGTGAGGTTGGATGCCCACTCAGGAATGCCGCTATTGTTGACTTCTATACCCACGCCTTGTGGTTGCGCGCTACCCAAAGCGTCTTGGGCTTCGTAGCTATCGACGAAGGTATTGCGCCAACTGGCGCGGAACACGCCGATATCGGTTTCTGGCAAAGTCCAGAAGAAGTCGATGTCATAGCCGTCGGTTTCGATGCTGCCGAAGTTTTGCAGGCGATTGTTGAAGCCGTTGATGCCGCCGGTGACCGCGCGGGTGATGCCTTGGCAGAACGGTGAGCTGGGTCCGCCAGCACTGACGCTAGGCGCCAACCCCGTGCAGATGTTGAGCTGAGTCTGCGCGTCGATGGCTTGGATGGCGCCTTCGAGCTCATGCCGATAGGCGGTGAACTCGATATCGAATTTCTCCGCCCAGCCGCTATCGCTGATGAAGCCCGGACTCCACACGAAACCCACCGAATAGCTGTCGGAGGTTTCCGGGGCGAGATTCGGGTTGCCGCCGGTGGTGACGGAGATCTGTGGATTGGCCTGCTGCGCGTTGGCCGGAATGCCAAACTGCGAGCACACCGACGCCGGACCAGTCGGCGGAGCGCCGTTGATGCCGCGCACGCAAGGATCGGTCAGCTCGGCGTCAAAGCGCGAGGCCGAACCGAACAGTTCGCCGATGGATGGCGCGCGGAAGCCTTCTGCCACCGAGCCACGGAACAAGAACTCTTCGCCGAACTGCCAGCGGAATCCCACCTTGCCGGTGGTCTCGCCGCCAGACGTCGAATAGTCCGAGTAACGACCGGCCGCACTCAGATCCAGTTGCGATCCTTCCGTGGCGTACAGCGGCAGGTTCAACTCAAGAAAATACTCATCGACGTCGTACGAACCAGCGGTCGGCAGTGACGGAACGCCGTTGTACTCACCGGCAACCGTGAGTGCGTCGGGCAAGTAAGAGCCATCCAACTTGCGATGCTCATAACCACCGGCGAACGCCAGCGGGCCGGCCCAGAGTTCGGCGATGTCACCGGAAATATTGGCTGAGAACAGCTGCAAATTGTTCTCGCTGCTGTCGCGGATGATCGGCTGGATGTAGGCCAACATTGCCGGCGTGATGGTGCCTGGGCCGCCGAAGATGTTGAGCGGCGTGCACTGCGGATCGGCGGCGCAGGTCGCCGGCGTTCCCAGCGCGGTAGCAATGCGGCGAATGTTGTAGCTGCCGAAATTGGTTTGGTTGGCCTCGTTGTTGCTGCGAACGTAGTTGACGTCCCAGTAGTACGGCTTGTTGCCGATATCAAACGTACCTTCCAAGCCGGTGGCGAAGTACCACGTGTCGACATCTTGGAAAAAGCGTCGCGGCCCACCTTCGATCGGCCGCCGGCCCAAGAAGATGAGGTTGTTGCCGCTGGAATCAAAGTCAAATCCGAACGGGTTGAACGGATTGAGACGCGAGATGAAAATGTTGTCCGCGTAGGGATTGCCGGTGCCGGCATCGGGACCGAGAAAGATCGGTTCCGGTGCGGCGCGGTTCTCGGATTCACGCTGGTTGTAGACGGCCCGCACGTACCAGCTGACGCTGTCGTTGATGTCAAAACGCGTCTGCGTGAACAAGCTCTTGCGCTCGCTGGGCGTCAGGATGTAGTTGAACTGGGAGAAGTTGAAGCGATCAGCAGAGGTGAAGGGATGGAAATCATCGTTGACGCCAGGCGCTGCAGGGTTGAAGGTCGGAACGCGGTTCGGGAACGCTCCGTCCAGAGCAATGCTGACGACTTGTCCGGTACTCGGATTGGTGAAAACAAAGCGGCCATTAGGCGTTGCTGAGGAGCCAAACGCCAAGCCTAGATTGGGTTTCGGAAAGCTGGAAATGCTGCGATCTTTCGACTCAACCGCATCCTGTTCGGTGCTGCTGGCGCCAAAGAAGAAGCTGAAGCCATCCCCCGTTCTGCCAAAGCTGATCTCGCCAGCCTTCACTTCGCCATCGCCCTCGTCGTATTCACCGTAGTTGGCTGACAGCGCGACGCCGTCGAAATTGCGTCGGGTGATGATGTTGACCACGCCAGCAATGGCGTCAGACCCATAGATCGACGACGCGCCATCTTCGAGTATGTCGATGCGCTCGATGATGTTGACCGGAATGGTGTTGAGGTCGGTGGATGCCGACACGCCCGAGGCTGAGGCCTCATTGACCCAACGGATGCCATCGACCAGCACCAGCACGCGCTTGGAGCCCAAGTGGCGCAGATCAATCGTGGCCGAACCGGCACCGACGCCGCTGCCATCCGGCGGAAAGCCGAAGTTGCCGCTGGAGTTGAACTTGGTGTTCAGCGCCGAGCCCGAGGCGGTGAGCTGCTGCAGGATGTCAGCCACGGCGGTCAGACCACTGCGTTCGATATCGGCGCGGGTAATGGTCTGAATCGGAGTTTGGCCCTCGATGGCGGCCTTCTTGATGCGCGAACCGGTGACCTCGACGCGATCTAACTGACGGGGTTCGTCTTGGGCGACGGCAATGCCAACGGGCAAGACGGTGAGCACTAGCGCGGCGCGCAGTGCGGTGCTGAGGCGGTTACGACGTGGCGTCTTCATGCAGCCCCTCCGGGGGATTGATTGCCGTCCGTGACACGGGTCACGAACCGAGGCCTGCGATTTGTAAAGAAAATGTCAATTTGGTGCAAGTCCCTTTCGACAAGGGCGCCACTGGGCGCGCTCCGATGTCGGCGGCAATCAAGTCATCAGCCCCACAGCAGGCTCACTCCTACCGCCAGCAGCAACAGCGCGAACACCCTCTTCAATGCCGGTCCGCTTAGCCGATGGGCGAGTTTTGCGCCGTAAGGTGCGCAAACAATCGAAGCCAGCGCGATTCCCGCCGCCGCTGGCAAGTAGACATAGCCGATGCTGCCTGCGGGCAACGCCGTGCCCGCTGGACCCAATGCGGCATAGCCCACCGCAGCAGCCAAACCGATCGCGACGCCGCAAGCCGCCGACGTGCCCACCGCCCGCACCGGCGTGACTCCAAGCCAGACCAACAAGGGCACGGTCAAGCTGCCGCCACCGATACCCACCACCGCAGACAAGCCGCCAATAGCGAGTCCAGCCAAGGTCAGGCTACCGCCTCGCGGCGGCGTGTTGGCGCTGGCTTTGTGATGCGGCGTGCCAAACGCCAATTGGGCGGCCGCGAGCAAGCAGAACAGCGCGACCGCCAGCCGCAAGGTCTGCGCCGGCAGCTGACTGGCAACTCCGGACCCCAACAGCGCACCGATCACTAGTCCCGGTAGCAACCAGCACACGCTGGTCCACAGCACGCTACCGCGCTGATGGTGGGCGCGTGCTGACGACAGCCCGGTCAGGATGATCGACGCCAACGAGGTCGCCAGCGCCACATGCATCACGCTGTCGGCGGGCACGCCTTGCGCGGGCAACATGCGCGCAAGCACAGCGACGATCACCAAGCCGCCGCCTACACCAAGTAAGCCAGCGAGCAGGCCAGCGCTGGCCCCCAACAGGAGATAAGCCGCCCACGTAGTCATGCAGCGACCAACCCAATGCAGCCGAGCCGATACACTGGTGGCCTGCGCCTGATGCTGTTAAGCCCATTTGTGTCGATCCCATTGCCTACCATCTGCTTGCCCACCCTCCGCTGTTCTAGGACCGCTGTGCTCGGCCTGTTCACCATCGGCCTAGCGCTACTCGGGATGTCCCTACTCTGCCAGCCCGCGTTGGCCGTCAATCAACCGGAAATCGAGGCTCAGCGGGGGCCGTTCCGATTCGCACTGCAACGTGTCGAGCGCGGCGCGCCGGTAACACCCGCGATCCGTCGAGCTTTTGCAAGTTACTCGCTGTTGCCCTGGCTCGAGTATGCCGAACTGCGCCACGACTTGAGTCGGACCAGCGCGAGCCAAATCGACGCCCTGCGAAAAAAATATCCCGAGCTTGGTTTTGCCGAGCCGCTGCGCAAACAGCTGCTGTATGAACTCGCACGGCGTCGCGATTGGAATGGCTTTCGCAAGCACTTTCAGCCCGCCGTTGATAGCGAGATCGAGCTGCAATGCCACGCCATCAGCGCTGATCTCGCCAACGCGGCCATGGACGCCGACTTGCAGGCGCGCATCGCCGATCTCTGGCGCGTCGGTGACTCGCGGCCAGCCGCCTGCGATGCGGCGTTTGAAGCCTTGAGCCAGGCCGGCGGCATCACTGGTGCGCTGCGTTGGGAGCGGATCATGCTGGCCGCCGAGCTTGGCAACAGCGGCTTCATCCGCGTGCTTGCGCGGAACTTGCCAACGGCAGACAAACTACAAGCCGAGCGTTACGCCACTTATCTCGATGCGCCTTCAGCAAAACTTGCGCTGGCGTGGCCGGCGAATGCGCACAGTCGTCAGATCGCCGCCATCGGGGCCAGTCGCGTCGCCAAGGCAGATCCGGCCGCGGGTGAGCGTTTGCTGGTCGCGCTGACGCCGTTGGGGCTGACGGCGGAGCAGCAAGGCTCGGCGCGCTATCAGGCCGCGCTGTGGTCGGCCGCTTCGTATTTGCCGGGTTCGGCGCAACGCATGGCGGCGGTCCCCGCATCAGCATTCGATGATCGTTTGCATGAATGGCGGGCGCGCGAAGCCTTGGCGCGGGCCGATTGGCGGCAGACACTCGACGCCATCAGCGCCATGCCCGACAGCCTGCGTGCCGATGCGCGCTGGCGCTATTTGCAGGCACGCATGCATGAATTGCTGGGCGAAGCCGAGCCGGCCAAACAACAGTTTGCTGCGCTCGCCCGTGAGCCCAACTATCACGGTTTTTTGGCGGCGGATCGGCTCGATCAGCCGTATGCGATTTGCCCGCTTGAGATCGACACCGCCAGCCCTAGACACAAGAAAATCGCCGCCGCACCTGGCCTGCTGCGCGCGCGCGAACTCAAGGCCATCGGCCGCGATGGCTGGGCTGAGCTTGAGTGGAAACAGTTGCTGTCCGGCTTGGATGCACAGGGCCGACATCACGCGGTCGCCGTGGCATTGCAATCGCGCTGGAATGATCGCGCGGTGTTTTCCATGGCCACACCAGAAGATCAGCGCTACTACTCACTGCGCTTCCCATTTGCGCAGCGCAACGTCCTACGCCAACAGGCACGCAAGCACGGTTTGGACGAGGCTTGGGTCGCTGCACTGATCCGTGCAGAAAGCGCTTGGCAACCACGCGCGCGCTCGCATGCTGATGCGCGCGGTTTGATGCAGTTGCTGCCATCCACCGGGGCAGCCATGGCGCGCAACCAAGGGCTGCCGTGGAGTGGCGGCGATACGCTTTACGACCCGCGCGCCAACATTGCGCTGGGCACCGCTTACCTCGCCGCCATGCTGGCGCGTCACGCCGAGCAACCGTATCTGGCCACCGCCGCCTACAACGCCGGACCAGCGCCGATTGCTCGTTGGCTGGCGCAGCGCGCGGCGCATGATGTGGATCTTTGGGTCGAAACCATTCCCTACCGAGAAACACGTGAATACGTCGGTCGCATCATGGCCTTCAGTGTCATCTACGATTGGCGCCTGAACGGTGCTGCGGTACCGCTGTCTGCGCGCATGCGCGGCGTCACCGCCAAGCGCCGCGCCTTCGTTTGTCCGATTCCTGCTAGCCAAGTAGTGCAAACCCCATGAGCAACCGTCATCTCGTCGTATTGGGCGGCACCGGCTTTGTCGGTAGCCATTTGGTGCCCGCGCTTGCCCGCGCCGGTTGGCGGGTGACCGTCGCCAGTCGCAATGCCGAACGTCTACGCGATCTGGCGGTATTGCCAGCAGTTCGCGTGGTCAGCGCCGATGTCTATGATCGCGCCGCGCTAGTGCCTTTGCTGCGCGGGGCGGATGCAATGATCAACTTGGTCGGCATCCTGAACGAGCCCGGTCGCAACGGTGCCGGTTTTCGTCGCGCCCACGTTGACCTCACCAATGCGGTGATCGGTGCCTGCAAGGAGGTCGGCGTTGCGCGCCTGTTGCAGATGAGTTCGTTGAACGCGGGTCGCGGCACCAGTCACTATTTGCTGACTCGCGGTGAAGCCGAGCAGCGAGTCAAGGCCAGTGATCTCGCATGGACGCTGTTCCAGCCTTCGGTCATTTTCGGTCCCGGTGACGGCTTGTTTTTTCGCTTTGCCAGTTTGCTGGCGCTGGCACCGGTGCTGCCGCTGGCGCGGGCTGATGCCAAGTTCGCCCCGGTATTCGTTGGCGACGTCGTCAAAGCTTTCCTGCACGCGTTGGACGACCCCAAAACGATTGGGCAAACCTACGAGCTGTACGGCGCGCAGGTGTTGACCTTGCGCGAGATCGTCAACTACACCGCGCGCCACCTTGGCCTGCGCCGCTGGGTGGTTGGATTGCCGCCCGCACTAGGCCGATTGCAGGCCGCAGTGTTTGATTTTGTCCCCGGCAAGCCGTTTTCCAGCGACAACTGGAAATCGCTGCAGATCGATTCGGTGGGCGGCATCGACGGTCTGTTTCGCATGGGCATCGAGAAGACCCCCATTGACGCGGTCATGCCCGCCCTGCTGTCCGGCGACGAGCGTCAAGGCCGGCTTGATCGCTGCCGCGCCTTGCGTTGAAGCGCGGTGGCCATGCGCACCTATCTGGTCGGTGGTGCGGTGCGCGACGCGCTGCTCGGTCTGCCCGCAGGTGATCGCGACTGGGTAGTCGTCGGAGCCACGGTCGACGACATGCTGACCGCAGGTTACCAGCGGGTGGGCCGCGACTTTCCCGTATTTCTGCATCCGCACACCCACGAAGAGCACGCACTGGCCCGCACTGAGCGCAAGAGCGCGCCGGGCTACCGTGGCTTCGTTGTTCACGCCGCGCCGGATGTCAGTCTCGAAGACGATCTTGCACGTCGCGACTTCACTATCAATGCCATTGCGCAAACGCCTGACGGCGAACTCATCGACCCGTTCCACGGGCAGGCCGATCTGCACACGCGCGTATTGCGGCATGTCTCGCCGGCCTTCGCCGAGGACCCGGTTCGTATTCTGCGCGGCGCGCGCCTGCTCGCACGCTTCGCTCCACTCGGCTTTCGCATCGCCGATGAAACCGTGACGTTGATGCGAAGCATGGTCGCCGCCGGCGAAGTGGATCATCTAGTGCCCGAGCGCATCTGGCAGGAACTGCAACGCGGCCTCGCGGAGGCGCAGCCATCGGCAATGCTCAACAGCTTGCGTGACTGCGGCGCCTTGGCGCGTTTGTTACCAGAAGTGGACGCGCTGTTTGGCGTCATCCAACGCGCCGAATATCACCCCGAGATCGATACCGGTGTACACACCGCGATGGTGCTCGACATGTGCGCCCGGCTAGCTCCCGGCGACGCCATGATCGCGTTTGCCGCCCTCACCCACGACCTCGGCAAAGCGCTCACGCCGGGCGACGAGTTACCCAAACACATCGCCCACGAACAGCGCGGCCTAGCCCCGCTGGAAGCGCTCTGCGAACGCCTGAAAGTACCCGCGGAATTCCGCGCGCTGGCACTGATCGCCTGCCGCGAGCATCTCAACCTGCACCGCTTTGACGAGTTGCGTGATGACACCGTGCTCAGCCTCATTGAGCGCTGCGACGGCTTTCGGCAACCTCAACGCATCGCCCAGTTGGGGCTAGTCTGCGAAGCCGACAAACGTGGTCGGTTGGGACTGAGCGAGTCGCTTTATCCACAGCGCGCCGCATTCGCTGCCGCGCACCAGGCCGCATTGGCGGTCAACGCCCGCGACCTTGATTTGAGCGGGGTGACCGGCGTCGAGATCGGCGCCCGCGTGCGTACGGCGCGGGTGGAAGCGATTAGGCGAGTAAGGCGCGGCGCGGCCGTAAGTCTGCCATCCGCGCAATCGTAGTTGCAGTGCAGCGCAGCGAGCTGCGCTCTACGATCAAGTTGAGACTGCCGCTCTCGCACTTGTAGAGCCGACCGAGCGAAGCGAAGGCGTACGCGCGCAGCGCGCGAACTTGCTCGGCTGCTTTCCTCCACTGACACGCCGCCTACTTCTGCGGCAACGTCCGCTGCGCCTTCACCAGTTGCCACGCGCTCCAACCAAACACGGCGGCCAAACCGATGCCGACGCCAAAAACCGCTTTCGAGCCAAACAGCGAAAGCCCTTTGTGCACCCATGCAAAGGTCAGGTCGCTGAAGCGATAGATGGCGGTGTCGATGGTCGCTTTGGCCTTGTAGCGGGACTCGCGATCGACGCGGGTGTAGATGGTTTCGCGGGCCGGTTTGGAGAGCGCGAATTCGCTGGCGCGGGTGACCACCTGCACGACCGCGACCAGCATCGGCAATGGTGCGGCGGCGAGCACGCAATAGCCAAGCAGGATGGCGGCGGGTGGTAGCAGCAGCAACGGCGCGAGGCCGTAGCGGGTCAGTAGGTGACGGGTCAACAAGACTTGTATGGCCAGCACTAACCAGTTGATGTAGCGATCAATGCGGGCGAAGAATTGCGTCGCCAGACCGGCATCAGCCTGCGCCATCGCGCGGGCAATGGCGACCTGCTCGTTGTAAAGCAAAGTGCCGACGGCGACGCCAAAAAATAGCACCAAGGCCATCGCGCGCAATACCGGATCGGTGGCAATCAAGCGAAACGACGCGAGTGCGCTGCCACCCATTGCTTGGTCGCCGTCACGCTCACCGCGCGCGATCTCGCGGCGTCGTGCCGCTGGCGCCAAGGCAATATTGCAAGCCAGACAAACGCCAAGAAATGCAGCCGAGATCAGCAGCATGTTGGCGACGCCGAGCGTGCCGACCAGACGCGCGGTGATCTCGGGGCCGAGCAAGCCGCCGAGCGTGCCACCGGCACCGATATAGCCATACAAGCGGCGCGCGTCGATGTCGGCAAAGATGTCGGACATGTAGCTCCAGAACACCGACACTGCAAACATGTTGAACACTGCCACCCACACGAAAAACAGCATGCCGCGACCGCTGAAGCCACTATCAAAGGCGACATAAAACCCGCCTAGGCAAGCGATGAAAAAGCCATAGACCAACGGCAAGAACACACGCCGCGGGAAGCGGCTCACCAAAGCGCCGTAGCAGGGCTGCAACAACAGCATCACGATGAAAGTCGCGGTGTACAGCAGCTGCAAGGTGAAATCGCCTAGCGCCCAACCATGTGAAGCGGCCCAGTCGATGAGTGCGGGCGGAAATATTGCCGCCGCGTCGCTGGACGCGCCCATCGCATCGCGCACTGGCCGCAGCACGTAATACGCGGTTAACAGACAAAAGAAGTAGGTGAAACTCCAGTACAGCGCATGGCGCTCGTCTGGACGCACATTGCTCAGTGGATTCCACCCAGTCGCGGGGTTGGCGGCAGCGGTCGCGCTCATCCGTGGGCGGTGGGTGCTGGCATCGACGCGAGGCTGTAAAGCTGGGGGCCACAGACTACCGCAAGCGCGTGGCGCATGGTCTGCTGCCGACGGCGCTCTGCGGATGCCGACCTCCATCGCGCCGGCTTCGCAATCGATGCGGAAAGCTGTTCGAGCATTTGTTCTAAGCTCGCGGGGTTAGGCTCGCGGGCCGCGCGCAGCGACGCGGTCAAGTGCTTGCGGCGATTGCGCCGTACCGATACTTCATCTCCGCAAGGACATGCCCTTCGCGTGTACGACTACATCATCATCGGCGCCGGCTCTGCCGGCTGCGTGTTGGCCAATCGCTTGAGTGCGGACCCGGCGATCAAAGTATTGTTGCTTGAAGCCGGTCCGCGCGACTGGAATCCGCTAATTCATATGCCCGCCGGCATCGCCAAATTGGTCGGCCAGAAGGGCGTGAATTGGGATTACAGCACCGAGCCCGAAGCCCAGCTTGGCAACCGCCGCCTGTGGTGGCCGCGCGGCAAGGTGTTGGGTGGATCCAGTTCAATCAATGCGATGTGCTACATCCGCGGCGTCGCGGCTGACTACGACGGCTGGGCGGACGCCGGTGCGGATGGTTGGGATTGGGATAGCGTGTTGCCCTACTTCCGTCGCGCGGAGGGAAATACCCGCGGCGCGGACGCGTGGCACGGCGCGGACGGCCCACTCGGCGTCGCTGATTTGCGCTACCACAACCCGCTGTCGCAAGCCTTTCTGGACGCAGGCCAGCAGGCAGGCTATCCGCTCAACGCCGACTTCAACGGTGCGAAACAAGAAGGCGTTGGCTTTTACCAGGTGACCCAGCGCGGCGGCGCGCGTTGCTCAAGCGCTGCTGGCTATCTGACACCCGTGCGCAAGCGCCCGAACTTGACCGTTGCCACCGGTGCGCAAGTTTCGCGCATCGTCATCGAAGGCGGTCGCGCAACGGCAGTGGTCTATCGACAAGGAAGCAAGGCATTTTGTCAGCCGGCGGCGCGTGAAGTGCTGCTTTGCGGTGGTGCATTGAACTCGCCGCAACTGCTGATGCTCTCCGGCGTGGGTCCGGCGGATGAACTGCGCCAGCACGGCATTGCCGTGCAGTCAGATTTGGCGGGCGTTGGCCGCAATCTGCAGGATCATCTCGACACCTGCACGATTGATCGCAGCAGCCAGAAAATCACCTACGACCGCACCAATGACCTGCTGATCGGTCTGCAGTACTACTTGTTTCACCAAGGCCCAGGCACCTCGAATATTGCCGAGACCGGTGCCTTCATTCGCTCACGCTTTGCCAGCGACGCGCGGCCCGATGTGCAGTTCCACTTCGTGCCCGCGATCCTAGACGACCACGGCCGCAATCGCATTGCCGGCTTCGGCTATACCTTGCACGCCTGCACCTTGCGACCGCGCAGCCGCGGCCATCTGGAATTGGCTTCCGCCAATCCGGCTGACAAGGTGCGTATCCACGCCAACTATTTGAGCGATCCCGAAGGCTACGACCTCAAGATGTTGGTCGAAGGGGTCAAGCTGAGCCGCGAGTTGTTGGCGCAGCCGGCGTTCGCGCCGTATCGCGCCGGCGAAATGTTCCCCGGCGAAGCGACCCGCACGGATGCCGAGATCGAAGCCTTCTGCCGCGCCAAGGCCGAAACCATCTATCACCCCATCGGTACCTGTCGAATGGGCGCTGACGCCGATGCCGTGGTCGATCCGCAACTGCGCGTGAAGGGCGTGCTTGGCTTGCGCGTGGTCGATGCCTCAGTGATGCCCAATTTGATCGGCGGCAATACCAACGCACCGACCATCATGATTGCCGAGCGCGCGGCGGATTTGATTCTGGGGCGGGTGGTGCCGGTTGCGGCTGAATCTGCAAATAGGGCGGCTTGAACGCACGCGCTTTCGTTGCCTCCATGCGGTTTTTTTGGGGGGCGCTACTCCTGCAGTGCCGCTTTTGCAGCTTGGAAGATCTCCAACAGCAGTCGCGCGGGAGCGCGGCCCTGCCAGCTCATGCACCGTGCATGTCCAGCGCGAAAACGGCTCTTCGCCTAGCGATCCAACACCGGTGGCAACGGACAATGCAGGCAGGCGCAAATCGTGCGCAGGAGTTCGGATTCAGCCACGTTCAAGCGACCGTCGTGGCCGCTGGTCAAGACCAAGCCTTCCACCACCAACTGTTTGGCCATCGGCTGCAAGTCATCCAACGCTGGTAACGCGCGATCCAGCGCGGCAAGCCAATCCCGCGGCGGCGCATAGTTGGATTGGGAATTCGGAAGGATGTGCGCCATGCCGGCATTGAAGGCTTGTCTGGCCTGATCGGCGCTGCTGTGGCCATGCTCTGCGAGCACGCCAAACAGATCGCTCAAGTAGTCCGCGACGGCGGGCAATTTGCGCTTGCCATTGGCCGAATACTGAGACGGGTCCAAGGCTTCGACGACTTGCGTTTGCAGCAAACGCGCGAGGCAGTATTCGAACAAGCCGACCTTGCTATCCAAATGAATCAAGGTGTCGGTGCAGGTGATGAACCGATGCAGCTCGACGCGCGGCCGCCGCCGCAGCGCGGGCATTGCCATCGACGCCAACGGCAAACGCAAGGCGGCATGCATCTCATTGGCCGCTGCTGCCAAGGCATCGGCACGGCCTGCAATGGCCGCGCCCATGCTTTCGATAATCGCCGCCATTTGCCGTTGACGAAGTGCCTCGTCAGCATCCAACAACATCGCTAGCACCAAGGCCAAGGCGCCATCGTGCGAATGCGCGGCGGTGCTGAGCAAGGCGGGAATCGCGTCGACCAAGCTGCCAGCACGGCGATAATCATCGCCGGCCGGATGCGCGATTTGGTTGATGACATCCGCCGGTGAAACGCTGTTTTGTGCGCGCTTGGATGGCAGGGCCGGTGGCTCGCGCCGGGTGTCAAATCCAAGCGCTTGATCTTCCGCCAAGCCCGAAGGCGGCGTCTCGCGATAGCGCGTCTTGACTGCCGCCAGGGCCTTGGCATCAAACTGTGGCTCTAACGCCTGAATGCGTTCGAGCATCGATGGATGCGTGGCCATCAACGACGAATAGCCGACGCCATCACCAAACAACATGTGGCTGACTTCCTCGGTGTCGGCGTTGGCCAGC
>JANNWF010000064.1:0-1792 GCA_031408455.1 Pseudoxanthomonas sp.
GCCGACCAGCGGCCCAACGATGCACGCGTCGGGTGCCACCGCGGACCAAGTCTGGACCGCAGCACAGAGCCCCCATGTGATCCCCTTCGACATGACGATCAACAGCAAGGTCACGCTTGAGCCCTGTGCGGAAGTGCAGATCGGACCGGGTGTCGCGGTCACTGTCAGGAATCAAGGTTCGATCTCCGGGGTCGGCACTGCGTCCACTCCCATCCTCATCCACGAACGCGACCCAGGCCAGGCCTGGAGCGCCATGAGCGCCGTCACCGGTGGACGCATCAGGTTGGCGTACGCCACGATTCGCGGCGGTGGCAAGCCCTCGAATGGAATCTTCGAAAACACCGGCATGCTGTTTGGACAGGGCAACAGCGCAGCCGCCACGCCCAAGGAACCTTTCTCCCTGCGCCACGTGACACTCGAAGGTTCAGAGAGCCAGGGGGTCGTGCTAGAAAATGCCCATTTTTCCGACGACTCGCTCGATCTTACGATTCGGGGATCGGCGGGCTACCCGGCACACATTCCGCCCAACTACGTGGGGTCGCTGCCGACCGGTACCTACACCGGCAATGCCCACGACGAGATCCTGCTGGGACCCACGAGCATCCTCAAGGACACCACCATGCACGACCGCGGCGTGCCCTATCATGTGGGGACCCCGAACAACCCGGACGCTCGACTTCAGGTTCAAGCCACGGGTGGCACTCCCGTCGCCACACTCACCATCGAGCCGGGCGTGGTGATTCGGCTAGACAAGGATGCAACCGTCTATGTCGAGTTCTTCACCGGCGAAAACCCCGCCGCGGGCGCCTTGATTGCACGCGGCACCGCCGAAAGGCCGATCTTGTTCACGTCTGCCGAAGCGACGCCCGCCTCCAGCGACTGGGTCGGTATCAGGTTCGGTGGGCTGCCGAATCCAGCGAATATTCTGGATCACGTGCGGGTGGAGTATGCTGGCCAGCCCGGGGCTGGCGGCTATACGTGCCTGCCGCCGCCCGCCGAGAACAGTGGAGCCATCAGCATCCTGACCAGACCTTCGACGGGTTTCATTACGAATACCACCGTTGCCCATTCTCTCTACCAAGGCATCAGCAGTGGCTGGCGGGGCCAGCCTCCCGTCGATTTCATCACCTCAAACACCTTTGAGGACATCGCAGGCTGTAAGGTGACCAATCCACAGCCCTTGACCGGCTGCAACGGCGTTCAAGGTTGCGCGCTCTGAGGTCGTATTGGGCAGTGCGAGCGTGCCCTTCGCGACTGATGTGTTCGAGCTCCGCGGCAGAAGCTGCTACGGCCAAGGGCCTCAGCCATGCGGATCGGCCAGCGGCAAGGCCCTGCAAACGCTGGGGGCCGGCATGGCTCCATCGCTGCGGGTGGTGGCCAGCCTGGTGGGCGCTCGTCATGTCGTACGCGGCGGGCGCGGCCGCGCAGGCACCTTACTATTACTACGACGCTGATGGCCTGGGCGCCCATGCCTTCTACAACCCCCAGAACTTCATGGTGCAGGGTGGCCTCGGCGCGCTGTATGATGAGTCGGTCGCGACGTTCGACTGGCGGGGCGGTTTCAGCACCGTGAATGAGTCGCTGCTGCATCCGCTCGACGCAGTCGGCGACTACGGCTGGAAGCGCTTCTTGTATCGTGAGTTTGTGCCCCACGTCGGACCCGGCCAGAACTACGTGCCGAATTGGGTGTGGCACTTCATGGGCGGAGGCATGCGCACGAAACTGATGGAGGAGTACTACACGGACCTCGGCCTACGATACCCACGGGTGCTGGCCTGGCTCACGATGTACT
>JANNWF010000065.1:0-11507 GCA_031408455.1 Pseudoxanthomonas sp.
CCCAACATGCCCAAAGTGTCGCCAACACGGTCCAGTATTTCGATCTGCGCTCCCAAGCTGGTCGCATCGGCCGTGCGGCTGCGCATATGCAAATCAAGCGCATCCTTGACCCGCAACAGGTCATCCTTGATCGCGGCCCCGACGGTCGACAACAGCGCTCGGTTGTGGCCGGTCATGCTGCCGCGCGCGTGCTCCAGCTCCTCGTTGGTGGGTACCAGTGCATCGAGGTTGAAGATATGTCGCAACTCGCCCAAACGGCCGTGATCGGCGGGCGCGTGAGCCACGTAATACAGCAGGGCGCGAGTCAGCTCACGCGGCGGATCGACGCGAAACCCGATCTCGCCTGCGTCGCACAATCGCTTGATTTCACGCTCAACCTTGCCGATGGCTTGTTTGAGCGGCGCTGACGGCTCGAATGCTCGTGCGCGCAGCGCTTCGATGACGCCCGCCGCCACCCAAAACAGGCGGCGCGCTTCTTCTTCGTGGGTGATCGAGATGAGCGTGTCGCAAACATGCGTCAGCTTGCCGAGCTGTGCATCGGGGTCGTTGTTGCGAAACCACTGCAACAACGCCATCTGAAACTGCACTCTCAGCGGCTCCGCTTGGCGACGCAATTCGGCTTCTGCGAGCGGCCTAGCTGGTCCGCGCGCGGTTGGCGGCAGCGGCCGCGACAAATCGGGGGTAAACAACGCGCTTTCGAGCAGCGCTTGCTCGCCGCGCGCCACGCGCAACTCGTTGACCAAGGGCAGCAGGACTATCGGGATGTCCTTGTGCCCACCTTGCAGCCGCTCAAGATAATCCGGAAGCTGGACAATGCCGCGCATCAATACGGCGTAGGCCTCATCGCGGTCGCGCACTTGGTCGCCGAGCAATGCAGTTGCCAACTGTTCCATCTCTTCGGTCGCCATCGCGGCGCCGTAGAGTTCGACCATTCGCAACGTGCCCTGCACCTGGTGCAAGTAGGTCGCGCAAAAGCGCATTTGGCTGACGTCGGCGGGATCTTCAACGTACGCTTCCAGCGCATGTCGAGCCTGCTTGAGCGTCTCGTCGAGCTCGCCCTTGACCCAAGTCAGGGTGGTGAAGTCGATGTTGTCTTGCAACCTCATGCCCTGGTCTCTTTCGAAGTGCGCAGGTACGCCAAGGTCTGGCGGCCGCCTGTGCGGATGAGCTGCGGATGGGTCCAGTTGGTCACTTCGCCTGGCCCGAGTACCAACATGCCGTTGGGTCTAAGCAAGCGTGCTAAGCCGTCAAGCAATTCTCCTCGGCGTTCGCGGGCGAAGTAAATCAGGACGTTCTGGCAGTAAATGATGTCGAGTTGGCGAAGTGGAGCGCGTGCAGCGTGCAGCAAATTGACGCAGGCAAACCCCACCCGCCGACGCAGTCGCTCATTGATACGGAAGTGCTCGTCGCTCTCGGCCTCAACCGTACGCTCGCGAAAATGCACCGGAATTTCATCCAAGCGAGCGTTCGGATACAACGCCGCTCGCGCCAGTGCCAACGCGGGCTGACTGACATCGGTGGCAGTGACGCCAAACCGCCGAGGCGGATTGCACTCGCTCAGCGCGTCGTCAAGCACCATCGCCAATGTGTATGCCTCTTCGCCAGTGGAGCAGCCAACCGATAAGGCATGTAGCACCTGATCTGGCGGCGACTCCTTGATCCAGCGTGGTAACCAATCGTCGCGGACCAAGGCAAGTGAAGGCGGATGCCGGAAAAAATGCGTCTCATGAACCGTGAGGTGGTCAACTAAAGCCGCCCACTCCATCGCCCCGCGCGCGCCGTCCAGCAGGTCTTCGTAATAGCTGTTGTAGTCAGAATGGCCCGTTTCGCGCATCCGGCGACGCAACCCCGTGACCAAAAATGGCTTGCGCTCAGGCGGCACCGTCACACCTGTACGAGCCTCGAGCAACCTCACCCAACGCGCAAACTCAGCATCGCCCATCGGGGGCGGCAGAGTGGATGCGCGGGGTACTCGGCTGACGGCCATTGCCATTTGCTTAACCTGTCTCTCGGTCCTTGTCCAAAAATTAGCTTGGCAGTTTGAAGTCGGCGACCGAGCGACGCAGGTCGGCAGCAAGCTGCGCAAGGTTGCCAATCGACTCGGCTGTCTGACTGGCGCCCACTGAGGTTTGGGTGGTGATTTCTTGAATGACGTTCATGGTGGAGGAAATATTGGTTGCCGCCGCTGACTGCTGGCGTGCCGCCTCGGAGATGTTTTGAATCAAGTCGGCCAAGTCGTTCGACACCTTTTCAATCTCACCCAGTGCCAAACCGGCGTCCTCGGCGAGTCGGGCACCCGCCACCACCTCGGCAGTCGTCTGTTCCATCGACGACACCGCTTCGTTGGTATCGGCTTGAATCGTCTGCACCAGCGTTTCAATTCGCTTGGTCGCGTTGGATGCGCGTTCCGCCAATCGTTGCACTTCGTCCGCCACGACCGCGAATCCACGGCCCGCCTCACCGGCGGATGCCGCTTGAATGGCGGCGTTCAAGGCCAGAATGTTGGTCTGCTCGGCGATGTCGTTAATCAGTTCGACGATGGAACCAATTTCTTGCGAGCTTTCGCCCAGTCGTTTAATACGCTTCGAGGTTTCTTGAATCTGATCGCGGATCGAGTCCATGCCTTGGATGGTCTGCCGCACCACTTCGGCACCTTTGGCAGCGATCTGCACTGAGCGTTGCGCCACGTCGGCCGACTCGGCGGAGTTCTTTGACACTTCGTCGATGGACACCGCAATTTCGTTGATCGCGGCTGATGCAGATGTGATCTGCTGCGCCTGTTGCTCAGCGGCTTCGGCCAGATGCATGGCGGTGGCTTGGGTTTCCTGAGCGGCGGCGGCTACCTGCACGGCGGTCTCGTTGATCGTCGTTACCAGAGATCGCAGCGCTTCAATGGCGAAGTTGATGGAGTCAGCGATTGCACCGGTGATGTCTTCGGTAACGGTCGCGCGTACGGTCAAGTCGCCTTCGGCCAGCGAGCCCATTTCGTCCAGCAACCGCAGAATGGCTTCTTGATTACGTTGGTTGAGCTCGGAAGACACTTGGAAGCGGCGGCGCTGATCGCGGTACAACGTGGTCAACAAGCCACCGATACCTAGCAGCGCGACAACACCGGCCAAGGCACCAATCGGTACGCTTGGGAACCAGCGCTTGCCTGGCAAAGTACCGAAACTGACGTTGAGGCTGCGTGCGCCTTCCAGCAGATCGTTGGAGCCTTGGAAGATCTGATCGGACGCCTCTTTTACCTCGAACAACTCAGTCGACGCTTCAAGAATGCCTTCGACGTTGGTACGGACTTCGGAATACACGCCGGAGACGTCGCCAAGAATCTGCCGCGCAGCCGGGGCGTCGACCTTGCGGATGCCTTGCTCGGCGTTGCCTTCCAGCAATCCGGCAAGCACCTGTCCAAAAATTGAGTCTTCGCGAGAGAAGCGGTCGGCAGCCGAAATCGCACCTGCACCACCCTGAAGAATCTGGCTGACGTAGCGCAACATGCGGTCGGCAAGCACGATCTGACGGGCGGCGATATACACCTGGGAGCTGGCGGCACCGCCGTCACTCATGGCGCGAATGACTTCGTCCATTTGCGTTTGCAGCTGCGGAATCTTGGCGGAGAAATCGGCGGCCGTTTCAGCAAGCTCGGTGACGGTCGCTTCGCTACTCAGAATCTGGTCGGCATTCTGTTCGACGTTTTTCCAGACCACGGACAACCGCTCTAGCTCTTCACCGACGACGCTATTGTCTTGGTAGCCAGGCATGCCCGCCTCCGGCGCGCCGGCTTGCAGCTCGGTGATCGCAACCTGAATACGATCTTTGGTGTCGCGCAGGCCGATAAACGCGTCGAAACCGCCAGACGCAGCTTCCTGAGCGAATTTCGCAATCTGCTGAGACAGCACCTGAATCTCAGCGATGCGATTTCGAGCCTCATTTTCTTGCGCGGTGTAGCGCGCTTGGAAAAAGAAGTTCGCGCCCAACAACGCCAGCGCGACCAACAGGATCGCGATGAAGAAGTTGATTGCGCCGCGCCGCTCGCGACCGCCACCCGCCGTAGTTGTGCTCATGTGTGCAACCTCGCCCCTTAATGAGAAATGCAGCCGCTATGCCGCGGCGGCCTGCCGAAACTCCGACGTACGCGTCAGCAGTGCCATGCTGAACACGCCATAGGTGATGTCACTCAAGCGATAAGCCTGAGAGACGAAATCTCCGTAGCGACCCTCGGTCAATGTCCCAACCTCGTGCTTCTGGGAATCGACAAAGTGGCGCTGCCCTAACAGTTCATCGACCAGCACCGCGACGTTGCCGCCGCTTTGCTTGATCACCAGCGCACGCTGGTTCTGATGCAACACCGTGCGCTGCCCCTCTAGGAATTGCTTGAGATCAACCACTGGCAACAAATTGCCGCGCACGTTGGCAATCCCCAACAACCACGGCAGGCCACCGGGAATGCTGGTCATTGCTGGCACGGTAATGATCTCGACCACTTCGCTAAACGACGAAGCAAGCCGCCGATTTCCAAGCCGAAAACAGACGCCGCGCCACAATCCAGGCGCATCGATCTGCTCGGGCGTACCCGGCTGATGCGCGAGGCTGCGACGCTCGTAATCATTGAGCACATCGAAGGGATTGATGACAGCCTGATCGACGCCAGCCGAATTGTTCGCATGCTCTGCCATCGGCTTAGCTCACACCTGGCGGCAGCAGGGCTCGAATCCGGTCGATGAGGGCGCGCTCGCTGGGCGGCTTGACTAGATAGTCCTTCGCCCCTTGGCGCATACCCCAGACGCGGTCCGTTTCCATGTTCTTGGTGCTGACAATGATGACCGGAATATGCTGGGTCGCGGGATCGCGTGACAGTGCGCGGGTCGCTTGAAAGCCGTTCATGCCGGGCATGATCACGTCCATCAGCACTAGGTCGGGCAGCTCGCGCTTGGCCGTCTCAACGCCGTCTTCAGCGGTGCCAGCCGTCAGCACGGAATGGCCATTGCGCTCCAACACCGTCGTGAAAACGCGGGTGTCAGTCGGCGAATCGTCGACGATCAAAATACGTGCCATGGCCCCCCAGCCTCCCCATAACTTACGCGCGAACAGTCATGTGCGATCAGTGAACCGACTAACCGTTCCCAGCAGTTCGTCGCGAGTGAAGGGCTTGGTCAGATATTCCTCCGAACCGACGATGCGGCCCTTCGCTTTATCAAACAACCCGTCTTTCGACGACAGCATGATCACCGGTGTCTTTCGAAACAGTTGGTGATTCTTTATCAGAGCGCAGGTCTGATAGCCATCGAGACGCGGCATCATGATGTCAACAAAGATGATATTGGGATGGTAGTCGGCAATTTTTGCCAACGCCTCGAACCCATCGGTCGCTGTAATGACATCGCAGCCTTCCTTCTTCAGAAGGGTCTCTGCTGTACGGCGAATGGTCTTCGAATCATCGATGACCATCACCTTGAGCCCAGCTAGGCTAGTCGAGCTCTCGTTGTCTTCCATCCCGCCTCCCCAGCCGTTCTTGCGGACCAGTGTTATCCACTGGCGCTTACTCGTTATATCTCAGCGTTGACACACGCTGTCAAGCTGCTAATTCAAGCCTGAAAATCCCCGATGCTAGTATAGCCTCGCCTAGCAGCGCTCTCGCGTTGAGCAAATCTGCTTACCTAACCATAAATCGGACCCGATGCCCCTCGACATCGCCGTGGTGATGGACCCAATCGGCTCCATCTCGATCAAGAAAGACTCCACCTTTGCGATGCTGCTCGAAGGCGAGGCGCGCGGGCACCACATGCACTATGCGCTACCCGGCAGCTTGGGTGTTAGCGATGGACTGGCGATGGCGCGTTTGGCGCCGATTTCGGTGCGTGACCAGACGCAAGACTGGTTTTCGCTGGGACCGCCGCAACTCAGGCCGCTGGCCGACATGCGCGTCGTGCTGATGCGTCGCGATCCGCCGGTCGATGCTGAATATATTCACGACACTCAAGTACTTAGCTTGGCGGCGGCGCAGGGCGTCCGGGTTGTGAATGATCCGCAAGGTCTGCGCGATATGAACGAAAAACTGTTCGCGCTCAATTTTCCGACGCTTTGCCCGCCCACACGCGTGAGCCGGCGGCCAGCGGACTTGCGCGAGTTTGTGGAGTTGCACGGCGACTGCGTCTTGAAGCCGCTAGATGGGATGGGCGGGCGTTCGATTTTTCGCGCCCGCGCCGGTGAGGACAATCTCAATGTGATTCTGGAAACACTCACTCGCGATGGTCGCGAGCTGGCGTTGGCGCAGACATTCTTGCCAGCCATCAGCGAAGGCGACAAGCGCGTGTTGCTGGTGGATGGCGAGCCGGTGCCCTTCGTTTTGGCGCGGATACCGACGGGCAATGATTTCCGCGGCAACCTCGCCGCTGGTGGTCGTGGAGAAGCGCGTCCGCTGAGCGAGTCGGATCGTCGCATTGCCGAAGCCGTTGGCCCCGAACTGGCGCGCCGCGGCATGCTGTTCGTTGGGCTCGACATCATCGGTGACAAGTTGACAGAAATTAACGTCACCAGCCCCACCTGCATCCGCGAAATCGATGCGCAGTGCGGGACCCGAATCGCCGCCCGCTTGTTTGAACGTATCGAGGCACGCTGCGGGTGAGCAGCAGTCCGCGGATCACGCCGGGAGACCGGCTGGGCGCTACCTTGGTGTTCTCGGTATTGGTGCTGACCGCAGGCGTGCTTGGGATTGGGTTTGGCTTGAGTGATCCAGCCCCACTGGTGCCAACGCTAGACGTTATTTTGACGCAGACGCGCGGTGCCACCGCGCCTGAGAAAGCGGACTTTCTAGCCGCCGGCAACCAGCAGGGCGGCGGCGAGGCCGAGCAAGCCAAGCGCCCCAAGGAGCCTCAGTCCGCACGAATTCCACAGCCCGAGTTGGGCATCGCTCCGGTGCCAATGGAAGCATCCGCACCACCGCCAAAGCCGCTGTCCGCGGATCCGGTCGTAGTGACCACTGCCGATTCACCGATAGCCGCGAGCGCCGATGAGCTAAGCGAACCCACCGAACCGCTGCCCAGTGACCGCGAACTGATCGAACGTAGCTTAGAAATGGCGCGCCTAGCCGCCGAGATTGCGCGACAAAGCGAAAGCTACGCCAAGCGACCCAATAAGAAATTCATCTCCGCTAGCACCCGCGAGTACGAGTACGCCAACTATTTGCACGGCTGGGTGGGTCGAGTTGAGCGTATCGGCAATCTCAACTATCCCGATGAAGCACGCCGGCGCAATCTCACCGGCCAACTGGTAATGACCGTCGGGATTCGCCGCGACGGAACGGTTGCGAGCATTGATGTCGTCCAATCAAGTGGTTATCCGCTGCTCGATGACGCCGCCCAGCGCACCGTGCGTTTGGCTGAGCCTTTCGCGCCGTTGCCGGCCACGCGCGATAAAGTCGACGAGTTGCACATCACCCGCACTTGGCAGTTTTTGCCTGGCAATGTGCTTAGGAACGAGTGAGCGGCCGCGCCTAGTTTGCCCCTGTCCGCCCGACGTAAAGCAGCCCCGCGTACAATGTCGCCCATGCAGGCATGGACCTCTCTCGGCAACCATTTCTTGATCGCTCTGCCGGCGATGTCGGACCCCAATTTCTCCAAAGGCGTCACCCTTCTCTGCCATCACAATGACGATGGCGCGATGGGCATCTTGCTCAATCGTTTGTCCGCCTATCGCTTGGGCGATGTCTTACAGCAAATGGATTTGCGTACGGAAGACGCCGAGTTGGCGGCTGCGCCGGTGCTATTGGGCGGCCCAGTGCAGCCGGAACGTGGCTTCGTGCTGCACGACCCCACCGGCACTGATTGGGACTCGACCTTTGTGGTATCCCCCACTCTGCACCTCACCACCTCGCGCGACATTCTGGTGGCGATGGCGCGGGGCGAAGGCCCACGCCGTGCGGTCGTGGCGCTGGGCTATGCCGGCTGGTCGAGTGGCCAACTCGAAAGCGAATTGCAGGCCAATGCGTGGCTCACCGTGGAAGCCGATAGTCGCATTTTGTTCGATACGCCATTGGAATCGCGGTGGTCCGCAGCGGCGCGCTTGATGGGAGTGGATCTCAATCGAATTACCGCTTATTCGGGACGTGCCTGAGGATGGCCGCTTGAGGACGGCCGCTTGAGGACGGCAGGCGGCGGCGATTCGCCAGTGTGCGCACTGGGGTTTGATGTCGGCGCTCGTCGGACCGGGATTGCTGTCGGCAACAGCTTGACAATGAGTGCGCGCGCCTTGCTGGTGATGGAGCACGTCAATGAGAGCGCGGATTGGTCGCGCTTGGATGCTTTGCGCAAGGAATGGCGGCCGCAGATTCTGGTGGTCGGCGAGCCACTCACGCTAGAGGGTGAAGCGCAGCCAGCTACGCTTCGAGCGCGCAGGTTTGCTGAACAATTGCGGCAACGCTTCGGTTTGCCAGTAGTGATGGTCGACGAACGCTCCAGTTCAAAAGAAGCGGATTCCCGCTTTGCCGCAGCGCGAGCCAAGGGCACCGCACGTCGCCGCGACGGTGCCCTCCAGGACGCTATTGCCGCGCAGATCATTCTTGAACGCTGGCTGGTGGCCGGCATGCCCTTGGAGCCTAGCTTGTGACCACGCCCCTACGCCATTTGCTTGCCCTCGACATCTTGTCGCGGACAACCATCGAGGCGCTGCTGGATCGTGCGCAGGTGCTGCGGCCGATTGCTTTGTCTGGCGATCCCGCCCTGCGACCGCTAACCGGCCGCACCTTGGCCAACTTGTTTTTTGAAACTTCCACTCGTACTCGCTGCTCGTTTCAGCTGGCGGCGGCGCGACTGGGGGCAGAAGTATTGAACGTCGATATGGCCACCTCATCGGTACGCAAGGGCGAATCGATGGCCGACACCTTGGCGACGTTAGAGGCAATGGGCGTGACCTTGTTTTCGATCCGCCACTCGCTGGATGGCGTGGTCGCGGAACTGGCGTCGGTCTGCGCGCCGACCACGCATTTGATCAACGCCGGCGATGGTCGCAGCCATCATCCGACTCAAGGCCTGCTCGACATGCTGACCATCCGTCAGCACAAAGGTCTGGATTTCTCCCGCCTGAAAGTCGCGATCCTTGGCGACATCAAACACTCCCGCGTCGCGCGCTCGGATCTGCACGCCTTACGCGCGCTGGGCACCGGCGAGATCGCCCTCGCCGCGCCCACCGCCCTGCTTCCCGATGCCGCGACCGCACTGGACTGCGCCATCCACGCAAGCGCCGATGACGCCGTGCGCAACGCCGACGTCATCATCACCCTGCGCCTGCAACGCGAACGCATGGAAGAAGGCCTAGTGCCCTCGCTGGAAACGTTCTACAGCGACTGGGGACTAAGCCCGCAACGCCTGCGCCTAGCCCGCAAGGATGCCATCGTCATGCATCCGGGGCCGATGAATCGCGGCGTGGAGATTGCCGATGAAGTGGCTGATGGAGCGCAATCGGTGATTCGGGAGCAGGTGAGTAATGGGGTGGCAGTACGGATGGCGGTGTTGGAGTGTTTGGGGGCTAGTGGTACCAACGAGGTTGGGAGTTAGGGCGCAAAAGGATGGCGCGCGATTACGCCAGTTTTCCTCGCGAACTTTCAAAGCAGCTGGCACAACATTTTGGGTCGGTGGCTTTCATTCGCGTGACCGATTCAATCTATGCGCAAGAGGCATCTGGCTTTTGGCGAGTTGTGTTCTTCGAGTTGTCGAGGGAGGATGGCCAAGACTTCTACGTCACCTACGGGGTGACAGTTCCTCAGCTCGGCGCTCCTTGGTTCAACCCAACTCCGCTGAAGTATTCCGGGTTGCTGATTTCGGAGCGGCTTTATCACCAAAGCGGACAAGGCTTTCCTTGTGCAACGAAGGCCGAGCTCAATTCGAGTCTTGAGACGTACATCGGGCTACACACCGCAACTATCGATCCTTGGTTTAGTGAGCACACAAACCTCTGGTCAGTTGCTGCCGAGTATTCTCGGCGCTGGACACTGCAGGCACCAGGATTAAATCCGTTGCTGGTGCGGCAAGGGGTGATCAACTACGCGCTAATGCTCTACGAAGCCGGCGGTCACAACGCGGCTCGGACATGGCTCGAAGAGGCACATTGGCTAGCGAGTAAGGCTGGTGACGCCGAAGATGTCTCAAGGATCGCCGAGTTGCTTGCTGCCCAGAAAGCGTCCTGACCATGACAAGCGGCCTGCGCGGAAATCTTGCGAATTATCCCGAGGTTTAGTGTTCGCGCGGCGACTTGTTGAGGCGACACCTTTTGGTTGGCAACCGTGACCGCCAAGGCTGGCGAATCCACAATCAACCATCCCGAATCCCGAATCTCTAGCGAAGCGAAACTCAGCGCGTCTCCACCAACTCCACCCCATCCAGGCCTTGCGACAGCGTATGCGCGTCGCCGCCTTGGGAGAGTTTGATGCGGAGGCGGACTTCGTTGCTGGAGTCGGCGTGGCGCAGGGCGTCTTCGTAGCTGATCTCGCCGGCTTGATACAGCTCGAAAAGGCTTTGATCGAAGGTACGCATGCCGAGGTTGGTCGACTCCTTCATCACTTCCTTGATTCGATGCACTTCGCCGTCGCGGATGTAGTCCTGCACCAGCGGCGTCCCCAGCAGCACTTCCATCGCCACGCGACGTGACTTGCCGTCGGGCGTGGGCACTAATTGCTGGGCGACGATGCCTTTCAGGTTCAATGAGAGGTCCATCAGCAACTGGTTGCGGCGATCATCGGGAAAGAAGTTGATGATGCGATCCAGCGCCTGGTTGGCGTTGTTGGCGTGCAAGGTACACAGCACCAGGTGGCCGGTTTCAGCAAAGGCGATCCCGTGATCCATGCCCTCGCGCGTGCGCACCTCGCCGATCATGATCACGTCGGGCGCTTGCCGCAGCGTGTTCTTCAGCGCCGCGTCCCAGCTGTCGGTGTCAATACCCACTTCACGCTGGGTGACGATGCAGCCCTCGTGCTTGTGGACGAACTCGATCGGGTCCTCGATGGTGATGATGTGGCCTGAGGAATTCTGATTGCGGTAACCGATCATCGCTGCCAACGAGGTCGATTTGCCGGTGCCGGTGGCGCCCACAAAGATGATCATGCCGCGCTTGGTCATCGCCAAGGTTTTCACCACCGGCGGCAGATTCAATTCCTCGATCGTCGGAATCTTGCTCTCGATACGACGCAACACCATGCCGACCTGATTGCGTTGATAGAAGCAGGACACGCGAAAGCGACCGACGCCGGAGACGCCAATCGCGAAATTGCATTCGTGGGTCTTTTCAAACTCCTCGCGCTGCGAGGGGTTCATCACGTTCAGCACCAAATCGCGCGCCTGTTGCGCGGTCAACGGACTTTGCGTAATCGGCTGCAAACGCCCTTGCAACTTCATCGACGGCGGCGCACCGGCGGTAATGAACAAGTCGGACGCCTTTTTGTGCGCCATCAACTTTAGAAAGGAGGTGAAGTCGACTGTGCTCATGGGGTTGGCCTAAGAGCGGGGTTAGGGGCTGGGGAC
>JANNWF010000066.1:0-8971 GCA_031408455.1 Pseudoxanthomonas sp.
CAGATTGGTCGAACGATTGACGCGGCGGAAGGCTTCCAACTCATTGGTTGCGCCCCAGCCGGTGTACTGGAAGCTCACACCGGTGCCCGCCACGGTATCGATGGAAACCACCGGTCCGTTGTTGCGGCGCGGAATGATCACCGTGATCGCGCCGTTGGTGTAGCCGATCGAGTTGACGCGAGCCACATTATTGGCTGTGCCATCGCCGACACCGTTGGCAAAGAAGCTCTGGAACACCCACAACACTGGCTCGATACCGGTGCTGTGACGGGTGTGCGTCGGCAGGCCGAAGGTGTTCAAGACAAACGACTCGAAGTAGGCGTCGGTCACGTCCAGCGGATTGGTGGTCAAGCCCCAGCAGAACTGCAGCGTGCAGCCAAGGATGGGCCACGGCGTGCCTGGCGCGATCGAACCTACCGTATTCATCGGCTCGGCATAGCGCGGGTCGGTCGAGATCACGTGACCTTCGTGGAACAGCACCGGCGTACTCAATCCGAGGTGCGGGTCGTTGGCCAGAATCGGCCGGCCGGATGCCGTGCGTTGACCGCCCACCATCCACCAGTTGCTGCCCGCACGATTCTCGCGGCGGTTGAGCTGCGGCGCCAGGATCGGGTTGTCTTGAATTGCATCGACATGCTTTTGCAACAGCGCGAGCTGGTCGGTGGCAAAGGTCGGCAGTGCTGACTTTGCACTGGCGGCCTCAGTTGCCCCCTTGGCAGCTGCCGGAGTGAAACCGGGAATCGAGACTCGTGCATCGCCAGGTGCAGTGCGATGGGTATCTTCGAAGAACAGCGCCGCACCATTGAAGCCCGCTGCGGTACCTGCTTGCTGATAGGCACCGGCACGCAAGGTGTTGCCGGTTTCGTCATCGAAACTGAGCTGGAAGGCCAGCAGCTTTGCGATCACCAGCGAATCCACCGGTGTCCATTGGTCGGCCGTCGTCAGTTCCAAACCGGCGTACTCCACCGGCAAGCTGTTTTGCGACAGCCAACTGTTGACACCTTCCGCATACGACTTCAGCTGTGCTTTCAGCAGGTCCGGCGTGCGCGCCCATGTCGCCCATGCGGCACGCCGCAAGCCTAGGGTGCGTAGTTGCACGTCACTGGCCAAGGCCGGTGCGCCAACCAGTTCGGCTAGCGTGCCGCTGGCGCTTCGCCGTAGCGTATCCATCTGCCAGAAACGATCACGTGCATGCGCATAACCCATCAACCACGCGGCGTCTTCGTCATTGGACGCGGTGATTGTCGGCACGCCATTGGCGTCATAAGTGATGCTTCCCGGCGCTCGCAATCCAGCAGCCGGGACCAGCGCTGAGGGAGCTGTGGCGCTGACCGCCAAGCCAACAATCTGTGGATTGCCATCGATGGCACCAATGGAAACTGCCGCGCCCGAGCTCAGATCGATCTGATACAGGCCGGTCACGCCGGGTATGGCGGGCGTGCCGGGCGTGCCAGGCACGGCGGGCACGCTGCGGGTACGCAATGCGGCAATACCGGTATTGTTGCGGCCGAAGAAAACGATGTCGAAGCCCGCATCGCCTTCGATGGCAAACCCGAGCGAGCCAATGGCCACCTGCACTCCGTCATTTGGCGGGTTTTGCAGATTGAGCACGCCAGCGGCGGCATCGATCACGAACAGCGCGGTGCCGCCAGCAAACGGTGCTGTGGTGCCCGTTCCGAAAACGCTGTTGATATAGGCTGCTGCCGTCGGTCTGGTGCTTGCCGGGCTGATCACGCCATCCACTGTGGCGGCACCGGTAGCGACGTTGATGCGCAGATTCTGACCACCGCTGCTGATTACCCGCAAGCGATCCGGAACCGGATTGAAATCGACACCGTAGGAACCGCCACCCAAGGCAACGCTGACCAAAGCGCCCGCCGTAGCGGCGCCTGTCACGGGATTGATCGTGTAAATCCGGCCGGAAGTACCGACGCCATACAACACGCCAGTGGCGGGACGCACGTCGATGCCGACCAAGGTGTCCCCGGCATTGAGCCCGGTCACCGGCAATGTGGCTTGGATGACACCGGGATTGCTCACCGCAAAACGCAGCAGCCGATTGTCAGAGGTAAGCGCCAAGGCCGTGGCTTGCGGCGGTGGCGGCGCCAGGACCGGAGCGGCTACTGCCGCCATGCCAATCAACGCTGGATTGCCACCAACCGCACCCAGCAAGGTCGCGGCACCGGAAGCGAGATCAATCTGATACAGACCGGTGTTGCCACCGACGCGCAGGGTCGCGAGCGCCATGTTTTGACCAGTGGGCGAGCGCACATCAAAACCGACGGCACCGCCAGCATCCAAGGTCACACCTAGCGATCCGACCGCGACCACCGTTCCGTCATTGGGCGGGTTTTGCAGATTGAGCGTGCCGGTGGCGGCGTTGATCACATATAACGATGTGGTTGTGGTGCCAGCAAAATTATTGATGTAAGCCGCCCCACCGAGAACGGTGCCTGCGGGATTGATGGCTCCGTCGACCGTGGTAGCCCCGGTTTCGACATTGATACGCAGGTTCTGACCGGTGTTGGTGACCACGCGCATGCGATCAGGTACCGGGTTGAAGTCAACGCCGGCAAAGGTCCCGGTGACGGCGGCGCTGGCTTGAGCGCGCAGCGTGGCGAGGCCGGTGCCCGGATCAATCGTGTAGATCCGACCGGCGCGAGTAATGCCGTAAAGCAGGCCGGTGGCGGGCCGAACGTCGATGCCCAACAGCAGGTCGCCCTGCTCCAGATTGGTCACCGCGACCGAGCCAATTATCGTGCCGGGTGCCACTGCCGAAAACCGTACCAGACGATTACCGTCGGTGAGACCGACAATGGTCTGCGCGAACAAAGCGGGGCTCGCCAACAGCAATGCGAGCGCAAAACAGATCCGGTTGAACATGACTTTCACCCTCCCCAGGTCGAAAAATCTTGAGCACCGGCTGTACCCACCCGCTTTGCACCAACACGAGCCTGCGCGAAAACCGGCACCACTAAGACTGACTGATCCGATCCCAGCCAAGTCGGCCGAATCGGTGCACTTACTCCAGGGCCGTTGGCACTAACACGGCCGCGCCATGACTATACCCCGTGAAGGGCATCTGCGGGCGTCGTGATGAGGTGAAGATCGACCCGCAGTCAGTCCAAAACCTGAGTGCCGTGCCGCGACAGCGAGTAAGCCGTCAGCAACCAACCCGCGATCAGCATGATTCCGCCCGTCGGGGCGAGGGTGGCAGGCGTTTCTAGCAGCGCCAAGCCAATGAGGCTGCCACTAAACAGGCCAGTGCCAAGCAACAGGACCGCACAGGCAAGCCGATGAATGAGAGTGGGAGGCCGATGTGCCAGCAGCGCAACCACGGCGACCCCATGCACCAACAAATATAACGACGCTCGCTCGAGACGGTGGCCGTCAGCGGGTTCCGCAGCGTGCGCTGCGTAGGCGCCCAAGCCAATCGCTGCGCTGCAATACAGTGCAGCGATGGCTGCTGCCGCGCGTTCGAACGCCGGCAGCGGCCTCAGCATCACGCTTTTGGCTTCAAATAGTCTTCGATGCCACGATTCAAGCTCGCCGCCTTGAACGCCGGCAACTCGAATACGCGATTGGCAAAGCGCTGCTGCAATGTGTCCAACTCGGCACGCAAGGTGGCGAGGCGGGTTTCAGCGGTCTCGGCGGGTTCCACCGCGGTGGATGCATCTGCGCTGGTCTCTGGATCGGCCTGCGTGGCCGCCGGCTCCCCTGCTGGCCCGACGGGCGATGTGACCTCAGCAGTTGGCGGTGCGGCTGCCCAAGTCGTCGCTGCCGCAGCATCCAACTCAGCTGCGAAGCGACCATAGGTTTTTCCGTTGGCTTGCCAAGAATGCAAGGTCACGGTCAGACCTTCATGACTGCTAAATCGGGCCACACGCACGCCTTCCGCGGGCGGCGGAAGCGCATCTGCGACTGCAACATCATCAAGGCGCAGGCTATCCAACAATCCAGCCGTGGCATCAGCGACAAACTCGCTTTGCGGCTCTCGGCCGCGCGGCATGTTCTGCAAGCGAAAATCGCCGGCAAGACCCTTCTCGCGAGCAATGCGAATGGGCTCACCCTCAGCTGGCGTCACGTCGACGGTCGCGATGCGCGCGGGCGGGAGATGGATCAGTTCGCGCTGCAACCACTCCACCGGCCGCCGCTCGACCGCGATATTGGTGTCCACCAGCCAACTGGTTGCTTCGCCGTCCAAACGCACGTAGGTGCCTTTGCCGCGGGCATTGTTCTCGCCGACGATCACTCTGACGGTCGGGCCCGCACCGGCAATCTCGACCGCCACACCTTGCGCTTTTTCGCCGGCGACGTCCTCGACGGCGAGTCGATCATGCATCGCTGGGTTGGCGGTCTTGGCTTCAACCCGGTGCGCATCCGCCAATGCGATCAATAAGCCGCGCAACTTGCCAGCATCAACCGGATAGCCGTTGCGCTCGCGCAGCTTCCAACCGTCTTCAGCGCGATCAATGGTGGCCAAAGTAGCGTTGGCTGCGCCCACGATTTTTACTTCCTTGACGTCGTTCAGCTGTGCCTTTAGATCGGGCAACAATGGCCCTTGCATGCCTATATCGCGTTGCGGCGCACGACTGTCCATTGCCCACCAGGCCAGTGCCACGGCGAGCAGCGCCAACATCCCCATCACTACGCTTTGGCGTGTGCTCATACGACTTGCTCCCGGCGCTTGCGGCTGCGCCAAAAGGCAAATCCGAGTGCGCCCAACGTCAGCACAATGGGCACACCTGCAATATTCAAGAACTTGAGCTTGGCGCCAAGCGATTCGATATCCGCATCCAACTGCCGGCGTACTTGCCGCAGATCCCGCCGCACGCGCACTTTTTCGTCCTGGAAGCGTTGCAGCTCTTGCTGTTGCTCGACACTCATCAGCGTTGAACCGGCATCACCACGCGCGCTCTGCAACTCGGTGAGCTTAGCCTCGGTTTCGGTCAGCTCGGTTTGCAGTTCTTGCTCCTTGGCGCGATAGCGATCATCCGCCGCGCGCCGTATCGCCTCCACCGCGACAAACGGGCGACTGGAGGTTGCGCGCGTGCGCACGCCGATCAGGTCCGCGCTACCTACCAAGTTATCGACGGCGTTGATGACGAAGTCACCGTTGCTGGCAAACGCGTCGACCACATTCTGCCCAAAGAACGATTGCACATTGACCCACAGCCGATTCGAGAACACGTCGGTATCGGCGACCAGCACGATATTGGCGTCCACTTGGCTGGTCGCCAGGTGGTCCTTGCCGGTGCGATCTGGGAATGCGGACGTAAGCGGGCCGGTCAAGCGTCCGGCCAGCACGTAGCTCACTCCGGTTGGCGAAAAGTCCTCAAACAAAGCCTGCGGGTCGGGCAGAAAGCGAATCCGGTCGACCGCGACCAGTGAGGCATTGCTTGAGCTTTGTGCCAAGGGCTCAAGCTTCACCTTGGCGTCCTCGGCCAATTGAAAATGGCCGACGCTAGACATGTTCACGCTTTCCAGCTGCGCGCTCACCACGTCGGTCTGATTGAGGGCCGCACTGCCGAGTCCGAGAATGCCCAGATGGCGGGTCGGTTGGGCGTCTGGACGCGCTTGGATTTGCATCGCGTATTGCGCATCCAGCACCACTTGCGCCGGGTCGTATTGCACGCCCCAGGTGGTAAACAGCTTGGCCAGATCCGATGACTTGCCCTCGAACATCGCTTGGGTCGGGTCCGCGCCCTGCCCGGCTTGCTCGGCCTCGGCATGCGGATCAACCAATACCAACAGACGTCCGCCGCGCAGGACAAACTGGTCGATTGCGTACAGCGTATCGTCGGACAAAGCCTTCGGGTGCACCAGCAACAGCAGCTGGACTTCAGGCTCAATCTGCTTGGTGGTGGATTCTTGCCGGCGCATTTCGAACAGCTTGCCCAGCTCGGTGTACATCACCCAGCCTTCGTTCACCTTTTGGGTAGTCGGATCAAAGCCCGGTCCGATGTCCAAGTCGGACATCCACCCGACCACGGGCAAGGCCACTTCCGAAAGACTCGAAATTACTTTGGCGACGTCGTATTCGAGGAAGGCTTCCTTGCTCGGCTGAAAAAATGGAATCGCAGCCACGCCATCGGTGGAGTTGCTGCCGGCCAAACCGAAGTACATGTTCTGACCACCACTGCCGATCGGGACGCCTTGCAAGCCGCCCGCCGTCGCGCGATCTTCATCCTCGCTGAATGGCAGCGGATCGACCACCTGCAACACGACTTTGCCAGCCGACGCGGCCGCGATCTCTTCGAGCAATTCCCGCACGCGATTGGCATAGGTGCGCAGCTGCGGTGCGTCTTGCGCCAATGAGTCTGAGAAATAGAACGTCAGATTGATTGGCTCGTCGAGTTTCCCAACCACATTGCGGGTGCCGTCCGACAAGGTGTACAGCTTGTTGGCCGTGAGATCCAAACGCGCACCACGAAACACGCTGCCGCTGAGTACCACCGCGGCAATAAATAGCAGGCCGAGCGCTAGCAGGCTGCTGCCAGCCAGCGTTCGGCGGTCGAAAGTGGACATGGTCATACTCCTCAGTCGGCCTTCTTGAGATCAATCACCAGCGCCGTGGCATACAGCCAAAAGCCAATGGTGAGCAGGAAGAACAGCAGGTCGCGAAGGTCGATAACGCCTTTTGCGATCGCGCTGAAATGGGTCAGAAAACTAAGCTGGGCGACAGCGTCAACCACGACCTGCGGGAAGAACGCGCGGAATACGTCAAGCACCAGCGGAAAGCCTGCAAGCATCATCAGGAAGCACACAACCACGGTCAGGATGAAGGCGATCACTTGACTGCGCGTGGCTGCCGACAGGCAAGCACCGATGGCGAGGAACGATCCGGCCATCAACCAACTGCCCAAGTAACTGGCCACGATGGTGCCGTTGTCGGGCTCACCGAGCACATTGACGGTGACCCAAATGGGAAACGTCAGCGCCAAGGCGATGCCGACGAAGACCCATGCGGCCAGAAACTTACCGATGACCGCCTGCCACATGGTGACCGGCAAAGTCAGCAGCAACTCGATGGTTCCACTTTTGCGCTCCTCACTCCACAGCCGCATCGCCACTGCCGGAATCAGGAACAGATATAGCCAGGGATGGAAGCTGAAAAACGGCTGCAGGTCGGCTTGACCTCGCTCAAAAAACGCTCCCAGATAAAACGTCAACGCGCCAGCTAGTAGCAAGAATATGACAATGAAGACGTACGCCAACGGCGTCGCGAAATAGCTACGCAACTCACGTCGAAAAATCGCGATAGTGGGATTGCTGGCCGTGCTCATGCGGCGGCCTCCGTGGTGGCTGCAGTGGTGGTAATTTGGCGGAACACCTCGTCCAGACGACCGCGTTCCAGCTGCAGCTCGGAGAAGTCGACTTTTTGTGCGCGCAGGAAAGCGGAGACCGCTTCGAAGATCGATGCGCCAAGCTTCGGAAAAGCTGTCAACCGTCCGTCTTGGGCGTCAATCTCGACCGCCGCCACACCATCCAAACGCAGCATGTCGGCGCGCAAAGCTGCCGGGTTGGGCGCGGTTAGCGACACCGCCCGGTGATAGCGCGAACGCGCTTCCAAGGCCGCAGGCGTGGCATCGGCCAACAAGCGTCCACGCGCGATAATCACCGCGCGCGAACACACGGCTTGGACTTCTTCCAGAATGTGGGTGGAAATGATGATGATCTTGTCGCGCGCCATCGACTGGATCAGGGTGCGGACCTCGTGTTTCTGGTTCGGGTCCAGGCCATCGGTCGGCTCATCCAGAACCAGCGCCTGCGGATCGTGCAACACCGCTTGCGCCAATCCAACGCGGCGCTTGAAGCCTTTTGACAAGGTATCGATAGGCTGTGCCAACACGGCTGCAAGCTGCAGGCGCCCCACCACATCGTCGATGCGCGCTTTGCGATGCGCGCCAACCAAGCCGCGCACGTCGGCGACAAAGTTCAAGAATTGCAGGGGCGTCATGTCACCGTAGCTAGGCGCACCCTCGGGCAGGTAGCCAAGTACACGTTTGGCGGCAATCGGATCGCTTTGCACGTCATGGCCGCAGACGCTGGCTGAGCCCGAGCTGGGCGTGAGGAATCCGGCCAACATTTTCATGGTGGTCGATTTGCCAGCACCGTTGGGGCCAAGAAACCCCAGCACCTGGCCTGGCTCAACCTTGAAATCGATCCGATCTACGGCGGCAATCCGCCCGTAGAGTTTGCAGAGCTGTCGAGCTTCGATCATCAGAAAAATCCTGAGTGGTTGTCTCGTGGTGGAATCAACGTGTTTGGATATCGGCGTGCCGGCTGGTTGGCCCGCACTAACGAAACTTAAGCATTCGAAAGCATTCGAACCGCGCCGAGTCCCGGGAACCAGCCGCCTCGACGCTGGACACCACGCCCAGAATGGTCAGGTTTGCGCAGGCGAAATACCTGGGCGTCCAGCAACTCGGCAGTTCGCATCAACATCTCGGCACTCGCCGCGCGCAGAAGACCGCCCGCGACTAGCGACGTGTCGCATCGCTATACCGCAAGAATTTGGAATAGTTCCCGGAAGTCTCACTGGCAAGCCGGCAAATATCCGCCCGCGACTGCCAAAAAACACAACGGCCCGCCAGAGCGGGCCGTTGTGTTGGTAGCGATTTGCCGCAGGGATTCCAAATTAGCAACTAGTCGATGTGAATCAGGCCAGCTTGATTTCGACCAGCTTGCAACCGACAAATCTGCAATCAGCGAATCGGCCAATACACGTTGAATTGCGCTTCCTCGGCCGAGGTCGTCGTGATGTCGGTTAGATACTCTTCATACGCACGCTCGTGAACGTCTTCGCCGTTGGCAGCCGCGTACGAGCGCAGCATGTCGCGCACCAGTGGCAGCGCTGCCGGATGACCCACGTAAACGGTGGTGAGTGCACGGCCGGAATAGCTTTGGCCTTGCAGGACGTTCTCAGGCAAGGTGAGGCCCTCCAGCGGCTCCAACACCTTCGGCGCTG
>JANNWF010000067.1:0-1772 GCA_031408455.1 Pseudoxanthomonas sp.
GACGAACGACGAGATTGTGACGGGTCCGGGCAACGACGCGATCAGTGCGGGTGCAGGCAACGACCTCCTCCAAGGTGGCACCGGCACCGACACCCTCACCGGCGGCGCAGGCAACGACACTTTCCGCTACGCCACCAAAGCCGATTCCGCAGGCGCAATCATCGACACCATCACCGACTTCCAAACCGGTGACAGCGTCGACTTCGCTGGCATGGCGGGCGTCCGCTTGCTCTCGGGGGCTTTCCAGTGGCAAGGCAGCCAGGCGGCCACGCTGGCGGCAATCGCCGACGATGCTTATCTCGCCAATTCGCTGGTCTCGTTCTCCGACGGCGTTGATGGCTGGCTTGTTGTGCGTGGGGTTGGCACTGGGATTGATTTCGATGGCACTTTGATCAAGCTGCAAGGCCGCACCACGGGACTGGCGGCGGCGGATGTGACGGGCGAATCTGGCATTGTTGCCCGCCCCACTGTATCGGTGGCGGCGACCACAGCAACTTTCGCGGAAGGCGCCGCCAATATGACGACGGCGTTCACTTTCACCGTCACGCGCACCGGCGACATTACTGCCGCCTCAACCGTGACATGGGCGGTTGAGGGTTCTGGCACCAACGTGGCGAACGCGGCGGATTTTGTGGGCGGTGTGCCGCCGCAAGGCGTAATCAGCTTTGCCGCCAACGACGCGGCTAGCAAGGTCATTACCATCAATGTTGCTGGCGATTTGCTTGGCGAGGCGACGGAAACCTTTGCAGTGAAGCTGCTCAACACCCAAAGCGCCAGCATCGGCACCGCGAGCGCGATTGGCACCATTACCAACGACGACACCAGCGTGGCTATTGCAGCGCTGGACGCGAGCAAATTGGAGGGAGTTGGTGCTGGTAACACGCCGTTCACCTTCACCATCAGTCGCAGCGGCATCACCACGGGCGCGAGCAGCGTGACCTGGACGCTGGCCGGGTCTGGCGCGCAACCGACCAGCGCGGCCGACTTCAGCGGCGCGACGACGGGCACGGTGAGCTTTGCGGCGAACGACATCACCCCGAAAACGATCACGGTGAACGTGGTGAACGACGGTGTCTCGGAGTTTGACGAGACCTTTGTGCTGAACCTTTCTGCGCCCACGGGTGCGGCGTTGGCGGTCGCATCGGCAAGCGGAACGATCCTTGGCAACATCCATGCGCCGATGTTGGCTAGCGAACTGGCACCGCTGTCGGCAACGGAAGACGCAGCTTTTAGCTTTGTACTGCCCGCCAATGCCTTTACGGATGTGGATGCTGGCGACACGCTGACCTACCAAGTAAGCTACTTGAGCGCACAAGCCGATGGCAGCACCTTGCCAGCGTGGTTGAGTTTTAACGCAAGCACGCGCAGCTTGACCGGCACGCCAACGGACGCCAATGTCGGCTTTGTCGATTTGCGCATCACCGCGACCGACACCACGAGCCTGTCGACCTTCGGCGTGGTTCGATTGACGGTCGCCAATGTGAACGATGTGCCGACCGGAACAGTGACGATTTCGGGAGCGCCCGCGCTCGGCCAGACGCTGACAGCGAACAGCGCTTCTGTGGCCGATGGTGACGGGATAATTGGGGGCATCGGCGGTGGCTTCAGCTATCAGTGGCAGGCCGATGGCAACGCGATTGCCGACGCAACCGGTAGCAGCTTGGTGCTTACCACTGCCGAGCTGGGCCACGCGATCACTGTTGTCGCCAGCTACACCGACGGCCACAACAAGCTTGAATCGCTGACCAGTCAAGCAACGGCGAATGTTGTCG
>JANNWF010000068.1:0-3906 GCA_031408455.1 Pseudoxanthomonas sp.
GCATTTTCCGGGGCACGGGTCAGTGTTGGAGGACACCCACTTTGATGCGGCGGTCGATCCGCGATCATTTCAGCAATTACAAGACGAAGACCTGCTGCCGTTTCGCGCTGGCATCGAAGTCGGCGCGCAGGCGGTGATGCTGGCCCACGTCAGCTACCCGGCAGTGGATGTCGATCCGGCTGGCTATTCCAGGCGCTGGATCGTCGACATCCTGCGTCAGCAAATGGGCTTCACTGGTATCGCCATCAGTGACGACATCGGCATGGCTGCGGCAGAATCGGCCGGCGGCGTCGCGGCACGTTTACGTGCGCACTTCGATGCAGGTTGCGATCTGGTGCTGGTGTGCGCACCTGCCTTGGTACCCGACTCACTGGCGGCGATGACCGCGTCAGCGGTCGCCGATCCCGCACCGATTGGCTTCCTGGCTGGCCGCCCAGCGCCGGATTGGAACGCCTTGCAAGCACTGCCGCGCTACGCGCAGGCGCAGCAAGCCATCGTCGATAACGGACTTCGAGTAGCTTAAGGCCCATGACTTCTCCCATCCCCAGACTTGCCGATGCGTTGCTGTGCTCGGATCAACTCCACGACCGTGCCGCCATCGACGCGGCCATCGAGCGCATGGCTGCGGCCATTCGCGCCGACTACGCCGGCCAGCGCCCGCTGTTTCTGACCGTGATGAATGGCGGCATGATTTTCGCCGGCCAATTGGCGCTCGCGCTGGGCATCGATTGCGAGTTCGATTACCTGCATGCGACTCGTTACCGCGGCGCAACCCAAGGTTCAGGATTGCGCTGGTTGCGGCAGCCCGAGAACGTGCTCGATGGTAAGTCGGTGTTGTTGGTCGACGACATCCTCGACGAAGGCCCGACGCTGCACGCGGTGCGCGAGTGGTGCCGTCAGCAAGGTGCCGCTGCGGTCAAGATTGCGGTGTTGGCGTGGAAGCGGCATGACCGGTGCGTCGCCGATCTTTCCCCGGACTATGTGGGTCTCGATGTGCCGGATCGATATGTCTTCGGATTCGGCATGGATTACTACGAGCAGGGACGCAATCTGCCCTCGATTTACGCCCTCAAGTAGGCTCTAGCCGTGCTGACGCCGAACCCCATATCCAGTGTCGAAGCAACGCCGATGACACCCTGCTTAGGCGTGATTGGTGGCACCAGCGTGTACGCCTTGAGTGAGCTTGAGAACGCCGATTCACACACACTGGAGACGCCGTTTGGCGCGCCTTCGGGGCCGGTTCGCATCGGAATGATCGGCGGGCGTCGAGTCGCTTTTCTGGCTCGACACGGCGAGTCGCATGCATTACCACCGCATCGGGTGAACTACCGAGCCAATCTTTGGGCGCTGCATGCGCTGGGCGTGCGCCGGGTATTGGCCATCAATACTGTCGGTGGCATCACCAGTAAGGCGGCCCCTCGCGCCTTGGTCATTCCCGATCAAATCATCGACTACACGAATGGCCGCGACGCCACCTATTGGGACGGCGCGGGCGGCATGCTGCACGCCGAGTTCGCCGAGCCTTATGGCAAAGTGCTACGTGACGAACTGCTGGCAGCGGGTCAACGCGTTGGGATCGAACTGGTCGATGGTGGTTGCTATGGCGCGACGCAGGGACCCCGGTTTGAGACGGTGGCTGAGATCCGGCGCATGCTTAACGATGGTTGCGATGTTGTCGGCATGACCGGCATGCCTGAGGCCGCGCTTGCACGTGAGCTTGGGCTCGACTACGCATGTCTCGCCCCGGTCGCCAATTGGGCTGCCGGCTGCGGCGATGGCGCGCCGATTACCCTCGAAGAAGTTTTTGCCAATTTGGCGGCCTGCAGCGGCCAACTGCCAACCTTGCTGCGCAGTTTGCTTGCCGGCGGTTTCTAGGATGGCTTTGGCCGCTAGCGGCCACGGCGCTCATGATCGACCGCCTCAGCGGCGTCCGGCGGCTCGCCATCCACCACCACGGTATTGCGGCCGCGGCCCTTGGCGCGATACAGCGCGCTGTCGGCTCGCGCCAGCCAATCGGGCCAATTGATTTCGTTGCCCAGCATGGCCGCGCCAATCGACACCGTCACCGCACTGGCGTCAGGTGTCCGCAGTTCTGCAGCGACCGCGGCACGCAATTTATCGAGTGCAGTGCGCACGCCCGATTCCGGCGTATCTTGCAATAGCAAGACAAACTCCTCGCCGCCAAATCGATAAAGTCGGTCGCGTTTACGACAATTGGCCTCAGCAATGCGGGCGAAGTCCAACAACACCCGATCACCCGCTTCATGACCGAAAGCATCATTGACCCGTTTGAAGCGATCCAGGTCGAGCATCGCGATGCCATAAGGCTTTTTGTCGCGGCTGTGCGCTGCTAGCGCAAGCGCGAGGTCGGCGTGCATGGACAAGCGATTGCGGACCCCAGTCAGCGCGTCATGCGAGGCCAGCGCCTCCAACCGCTGGCGCTGGCCGTCAGCTTGCTGAGCAAACAGAAACGCAGACATGCTGACGCAGCTACCGGTGGCAAGAAACACGACCCGCTCGAACCCCTCACTGAACAATGTTGGGAGAGAAGCCAGCACCAGCAAGATGGTGGAATTGCCCAGCAACGCATAGCGGCGCTCGGTGATCATGAAATTGGTGGTGAAGGTCACGTAAGCCGATAACAGTCCTTGGTGGCCGAACATCAGGCTTACCAGAATGCAACTGGCGGTGCTCACTACCACCATGATGAGTCCCGCCTGCTGCACACTGCCACCGCGCCACATGCGCACCAAGGTCCAGCCAATCAACAGCACAATCACGCTATCGATCGCGCCCAACAGCAGTTGCCCGTTAGCAAAGCGGTATACGGCGAATGGTGAGATCCAAAGCATTGACAACGCCGCCACCACGCTGATGACTGCCAGCTGCAAGTTGCTGCGAAAACGTTCGAGCATCGCTGAGTTCACAGCTGCCTCGTGGGTGCCAAAGACAGTGTCGCCGCCGCGACATCAACGCGAAGCTGCAAATGGCTCTCTGGCTCGCGCTGGTCCACAATGGGTGACTGTGCGGTGATCTCGCTGCCAGCCTAGCGCGCCGTGGCCACAGTAGTCACAATCAAGTACAAAATTTTATAGTGTGAAGATTGGCTGTCGGGGTACGGTGCTGAAATGAGTTCAGTCGCACAGCAGACCTTGCATGATCGCGCCCTTGAATGGGCGAAGCGGTTTTGCGCCCGCGTGCAAGCAGACTGGCAACCGAACGAAGTTCAGCGACTGCATCAGCAGTTGGACGGGTTGGCGATCGAAGCGGATGCCCGCGGCGAAGAGATGCTGTTGGAGGCAACGCTTGAGTTGTCGACCGCGCTTTGTGCGTTTCTCGGCCACGGTCCACAACCATCACGCGCACAGCTGGGCGAGTTGCTGGAATTGACGGATGCCATGTTGTTTGCCTCGGTCGATGAAAACCTGCCGGAAGATGCCGACGAGATCATCGCGGCGGAAGCGCGCAGCGAGCCTGCCAAGCACGCAGCACCGGTCGGGATCGCACCGCCTGAAGCGATTCGCCACGAACCACAGACGGTCGTTGCCACCACTGCCAGCGTGTGGTGTATCAGTGCCAATCCACGTTTGATTGAGCGTCTGCGCCAGGCGCTCGCGAGTTTGGGAATGGAGCTTGCGACCCTGCTGCCCTCCTTAGGCTGGACCGATGCCTTGCCGGAGCAGGGCGTGGCCTGCGTGGTGGTGGATGGCGAGTCGCTCGGCGTGTTGCTTGACCTGCAACGGCGCTCATCCGGTGCCAGCAGCCACACCCACGCTTGTCGGCCGACCTACATCGCCGTGCTTGGCGATGCCAGCACCGAGGAGCGCGTGCGCGCCTTGCGTGCGGGTGCTGATCATGTGCTGCGCGGCGGTGAATCGCCCGAGCACTTGGCCGAGCGCTTGGCGC
>JANNWF010000069.1:0-5111 GCA_031408455.1 Pseudoxanthomonas sp.
CGGTCGTTTGGATGCGGTCAATCTCGTCGACGCGGACGTTGCCATCCTGACCTCGGTCGCGCTCGATCACACCGAACATCTAGGCGTTGATCGAGAAGCCATTGGTGTTGAAAAGGCCGGTATCTTTCGCGCCGCCCGCCCTGCGGTTTTGAGTGAAACGCTGCCACCGCTGTCGGTGCTGGCGGAAATACAACGGATCGGCGCGATTGCATTGCGATCTGGACTCGACTTCCGGGTGACGCCAAGCCGCAGCGGCAGTTGGCAGTATGAAGATGCTCACGGCAGCATGCAGCTGCCGCCGCCGGCCTTGCAGGCGGCCTGTCAAATGGGCAATGCCGCCGCCGCGCTGGCCGCTCTAAGGCACTTGCCGCGAGGGCCGGTCATCTCGGAAGCCGCCGCCGCTGATGGAGTGGCTAAGGTCCGTTTGGCGGGTCGATTGCAGCGATTGCCGGGGCCAGTCGAAGTGCTGTTGGATGTGGCCCACAACCCGCACGCCGCAACTGAATTAGCCAAGTGGCTTGCCCGCAACCGACCGCAAGGCGCGACCCAGGCGGTGTTTAGCGCACTTGCTGACAAAGACATTCCGCGCGTGGTGGCGGCAATGATGGGCGTGATCGACGTGTGGCGATTCGCCGGCCTGGCGCACGTGGGGGCCAGAGGCTTGGATGCCGATGGCCTGTGGCGAGTGGTGTCGGGCCTGCTGTCGCGAAGCATCAGCAGCCGTCATCAAACCGTCGCGGACGCACTTACGGAAGCGTTGTCGTATGCCGAGCCTGGCGACCGCGTGGTGGTATTTGGCTCCTTTCACACCGTCGCCGAAGCCATGCGCGTGATGGGTAGCGATAGCTGAACGTGTTTACGTCGGCTGCCATCGTTCGGCTGAGGCAGCAACGGCAGCACCGGTATACTTGCGGCCCTCTTTTCCCGCCTTGCGAGCCGCATTCATGGACCCCGCACTCAAACAGCGCCTGATGGGCGCAGCCGTGCTGGTTGCGCTGGCGATCATTTTTCTGCCGATGGTGTTTGACGGCCCCGCACCGCCACCGCCGCCCGCCGCAGCACTGCCATTGGGCGTGCCGGCATCGCCGGATCGGCCGCTACAAACGCGCGAGATTCCGTTGGCCCTACCCACACAAACGCCGCTGGTCACGCCCCCCGTTGCGCCTGCCGTCAGCACTGATCCGAACCGTTTGGCGACAGTTGATGTCGCGACCACGCCCCGTCCCGATCTCATGAACGCGCCAGCGCCCGTCGCTGCTGCTCCCGCGGTCGCCACTCCCGCGTCAGCACCGACCGTGACGCCAATCGGAACCCTGACCCCGGTGCCGACGACGCCAGCCGCGACCCAGCCTGCGACGCCGGCGGTGCCGGTCGCCGCGCCAGCAACGTCAGCACCGGCCACCGCTACGACACCAGTGCCAAAGCCTGCCACTCCAGTGGCAACTATGACTCCAGTGCCGGCACCCAGCACCACGCCCACGCCCACGCCAGCATTGCCAGCAGCGCCCACGCCCGCCGGTGGCCGCTACGTCGTCAATCTCGGCAGCTATGGAAATTCCGCCAACGCGCAAGCCTTGCTGGGCAAGCTCAAGGCGGGCGGCGTACAGGCCTATTCCGAAACGATCCAGGTAGACGGCAAGCCGGTGACGCGCTTGCGTGCCGGGCCTTACGCGAGCCGTGCGTCGGCTGAAACGGCGTCTGCGGCCGCCCGCCGAGTGCAGGCAGACCTGACAACCGTCGTGATCGGTTTGGAAACTGCCGATGCCGCACCTGCACACGCAGCACCGCCCGTGGCCGGCGGATTTGTCATTCAAGTAGGTGCCTTCAAGTCGGAAGCGGAGGCAAATGTGTTGCGCGATCGCATTCGCAACGGCGGCTATGCGACCTTTGTCGAAAAAATCGCCCGCGACGGTGGCAACTTGTGGCGAGTGCGGGTCGGGCCCGAACTGCAGCGCTCCAAAGCGGAAGAAACTCGGCTTGCCTTGCAGCAGCGTTTTCAACTCGAAGCGCAAGTGCTGACTTACCCCTGATTCGTCATGCTCAATGCGGCGGACATCGCCCTGCTGGCTGTCATAACCTTGTCGTGCGTCATGGGATTCTGGCGCGGTTTTATCGTCGAGGTGATGTCGCTGGTAGTGTGGGCAGGCGCATTTTGGCTGGCATTTACCTTTGGTGACGACGTCGCGGACATGTTTGCCAATACGGTTGAAACACCTTCGGCGCGCTTGTTCCTTGGCTACACCGTTCTTTTTCTTGGTGCACTCACGATCGGCGGCATGACGACGTGGCTCATTGGCAAGCTAGTCAAAAGCACCGGCTTGTCGGGCACTGATCGCTTGCTTGGGCTTGGCTTTGGTGCAGCGCGCGGCGTGGCGCTGTGTTGCGTCGCGGTGTTGGTGCTGGGCTTCACACCGCTGCCGCAAGATCCGTGGTGGTCAGGTTCGCGCCTGATGCCCAGTTTCACCGCAGGCGCACAATGGTTGCGCGGATGGTTGCCGGAGGCGGTCGCCAATCAAGTCCAACTTGAACGCTTGCCAGCGCTGCCTGAACTTCCTTCCGAGTCACCTACGCTTCCGCCACCCGCGCATTGATCAGCGCCGTCTGACAGACCGCTTTTAGGAATCATCGATATGTGCGGCATCATCGGAATCGCCGGACGCAGCGAAGTCGCCGCGTCCCTCTACGACGGACTCACCGTTCTGCAGCATCGCGGCCAAGATGCGGCGGGCATCGTCACCGCCGATGGCCAGCGCCTGCGTATGCACAAGGGCAACGGGCTGGTGAAGGACGTATTCGGCGAGCCGCAAATGCGCTTGCTGACCGGTCGACTTGGGATTGCCCACTGCCGCTATCCCACCGCTGGTTCAGAGGGCTTGGATGAGGCGCAGCCGTTCTATGTCAACTCGCCGTATGGCATTGCGCTGGCTCACAACGGCAACTTGGTCAACACCGACGCGTTACGGCGGGAAGTGTTTGAGCAGGATCGTCGCCACATCAATACCGAGTCCGACTCCGAAGTTTTGCTGAATGTCTTTGCTCACGAGCTGGGCGCGCAAGGCGCGCTGGGTCCCAAAGCTGCGTTTGCAGCGGTCGCGGGTGTGCATCGACGCGCGCGCGGCGGTTATGCCGTGGTCGCGGTGGTGCTGGGTTTGGGCTTGGTGGCATTCCGCGATCCGCACGGCATCCGGCCACTGGTGCTTGGTCGTCGCGAAAGTGCAGTTGGCGTGGAGTACGCCGTCGCTTCCGAAAGCGTGGCCTTCGATCTCCTCGGCTTTCAACGCGTCCGCGATGTGCGACCGGGCGAGGCGCTGGTCATCGGGCCCGACGGCGAGCTCAGCAGCGAAATGTGCTGTGCTGAACACACGCACGCCCCCTGCATTTTTGAGTACGTGTACTTCGCACGTCCCGATTCGATGATCGAAGATATCTCGGTGCACAAAGCGCGCATGCGGATGGGCGTTACTCTGGGCGAAAAGATTCTCCGCGAGCGTCCCGATCACGACATCGACACGGTGATCCCGATACCCGATTCCTCGCGCGACGCGGCCTTGGAAGTCGCCAACGTGCTGGGAATCAAATATCGCGAAGGCTTCATCAAAAATCGATACGTCGGCCGCACCTTCATCATGCCGGGGCAGGGCGAGCGGGTGAAGTCGGTGCGCCGCAAACTCAATCCCATCCCGCTCGAATTTCGCAATCGAGTGGTGCTGCTGGTCGATGACTCCATCGTACGTGGCACCACCTCCAAGCAAATCGTGCAAATGGCGCGTGAGGCCGGTGCACGCAAGGTCTACCTTGCGTCCGCGGCACCGCCGGTTCGTTACCCCAATATCTACGGCATCGACATGCCGGCGGTCAGCGAGTTGATCGCGCATGGACGCAGCGTGGAAGAGATACAGGTCGAACTCGGCTGCGATTGGTTGATTTACCAAGAGCTGGAGGATCTGATCGCGGCCGTGCGCGGCAAGAACAAGTCGCTTGGTTTTGACACCTCGTGTTTCTCTGGCGAGTACATCACCGGTGGCGACGCCACCTATCTGGACGGCCTGCAAGCCAGTCGGTCCGATGACGCCAAGCAAAGACGCCGTGCAGGCTAACGCTCTTTCTCGTCATTCCGGCCCTTCGACAGGCTCAGGACAGGCCGGCCTGCGGCCGCGCCGGAATCCACTTGCACAGTCAGATGCCGGCGCTGGGCAAGCACTCCGCGACGCCGCTTTGGCCTGCTTGCTGGCCGACACTGTCGAAAGCAAACTCAGCCTTAGTGTGATTGCTGCGAGTATCGAACCTGCGAATTCGCCCGACGATTCTGCATCGCGGTCGCTACCCATGCCCGGCCGACCTGCCAAGCCCGAACTGGTTTCGCCGCGCCAACTGGCGCAGCGCGGATTGGGCACGCCACAAGGCAGGGCGGCATTCATCCACGCCATCGCCCATATCGAATTCAACGCTATTAACTTGGCTTGGGATGCCGTGTATCGCTTTCGCGGCATGCCAACCCAGTTTTATCGCGACTGGATTTTTGTCGCCGCCGACGAGACTCGCCATTTCTCGATGCTGAACGCACGGCTGCAATCGCTGGGCCACGCTTATGGCGATTTCGATGCCCACAATGGTTTGTGGGAGATGGCCGTTGCCACTCAACACTCGTGCCTAGAGCGCATGGCCTTGGTACCACGGGTTTTGGAAGCGCGCGGGTTGGATGTGACGCCAGGCATGATCGAGCGTCTGCAAAGCGCCGGTGACAAACAAACCGCCGATGTTCTGAGAGTGATCCTGCGCGAAGAAGTCGCGCACGTGGCCATCGGGTCACACTGGTTTGCTTGGTGTTGCGAGCGCGAAGGGGTTGATCCAGCGGCCACGTTCACCCGCCTGATCGGACAGTACGCACGCGGTGCGCTGCGCGGTCCGTTCAATCGGACAGCGCGAATCGCCGCTGGATTTAGCGATGCCGAGATCGATGGACTGGTGCAAATAGCAGCAATCGCCCGTGAGCAAGCCAGCGGATAAGTCAGGAGTGCGTGCCGCCCCTCTGCTTGCGAGCTTTTGTAGAGCCGACCGAGCGAAGCGAAGGCGCGCGCACCGCGCGCGAACTTGCTCGGCTGCTGTTCAAT
>JANNWF010000070.1:0-2325 GCA_031408455.1 Pseudoxanthomonas sp.
ATAGCGCGCGCCGACTGTTCGATCTGCATCACTGGTTGGCCGATGCCAACTGTGCCGAGGTCGCTCCGCTGTTGCGCGAAATCGCCGCGAGTGGCGAAGCGGTGCTGGACGAGTTCGAGAAAGTCGAGAGCATCCGCCGGCAGTCGGCGCGCGCCTTGGCCGAGGCCCAGACCCGGCAAAAGGACTTGCTGGATCGCGCCCACCCGGACCGGTTCGAGCGTATCGAGGAGTACGTCGACGCCCTCAACGCGCTGACCGCGCAGCGTGGTCATCTGTTGACCATTCGCGACTATCGCTACATCGATGTGGCCGCGATTGACGCGCTGGAAATCGCCGTGCAGTCGGCGCACGCGCAGGTATCGGCGGCGACCGCCACGTATCTGGCAGGCGAGCAAGCACTGCAACCGCTGAACGTGCAATTGCGCGCGCTGGACGCAGAAGCACAAGCCGCGGCAGGCGTAAGTCAGCTGGCGGTGCCGTTGACTGCGCTCACCGCGATGGCGGCGAATCTGGACATGTTGTCGGCATTGATGGCGGGCTTGCAGATCGACGACGCCGCGCAGCGCACGGCAATTGTCGAGGCGATTTCCGAACTGTATGCGCGGCTGAACCAGGCGCGCGCACGCGGCGAGCAACGCCGCAAGTCGCTGGGCTCAAGCGAAGCGGTGGCGCAGTTTGCGGCGCAGTTCAGTCTGTTTGGACAGAGTCTCACCAGCGCATTGGGTCTGGCCAGCGATCCGGAGCGTTGCGACGAGCAACTGGCGCGGATTCTGGTCCAGCTGGAAACGCTGGAAAGCCAGTTCGGCGAGCACGAGCAATTTCTCAACGACATTCAGGGCAAGCGCGAAGAAGCACTGGAAGCCTTCGAAGCGCACAAACAGACCTTGCTCGATGAGCGCCAGCGCAAGGCGCAAGGCGTGCAGGATGCGGCCCTGCGAATTCTGGATGGATTGGGTCGACGCACGGCGCGGCTGACCAGCATTGATGAGCTGAATGCGTTCTTCGCCGGCGACCCGTTGATCCTCAAGCTGCGCGAGTTGATCGCTCGTTTGCGGAGCTTGCACGACAACGTCAAGGCCGATGCAGTCGAGGCACGACTGAAGGGCGCGCGCGATCAAGCGGTGCGCTCGCTGCGCGACAAGACCGAGTTGTTCGAGGGCGATGGCAACGTCATCAAGCTGGGCCCACGGCACCGCTTCAGCGTCAACACGCAGGAGCTCGATCTCACCCTGATTCCGCGCGATGAACATCTGTGTCTGCACCTGACCGGGACTGGCTATTTCGAGCCCCTCAATCAGCCTGAACTGGATGCGCTGCGACCCTATTGGTCACTCAGTCTGGAGTCCGAATCCGAGCAGCTGTATCGCGGCGAGTTTCTGGCGGCGGCCGTGTTTGAGTCCGCCATCGCTGGTCGCGATGGACTGAGCTTGGATTCCCTGCGCAAGCAACTCATCGAGCCGGAAAATCTGTCGCGAACGCTGCGTGAATTTGCCGCTCCGCGTTATCGCGAAGGTTATGAGAAAGGCATCCACGATCACGATGCCGGATTGATCTTGAGTGCCTGGCTGCCCATACAAGAAAGCGCAGGCACCTTGGTGCACGCGCCCGAAGCCCGAGCGCTGGGTGTGATCGCCTGGTCGCAGCTGCAAGCGAGCTCTGAGGCGGCGCTGTGGCCGCAACGGGCGCGGCAGGCGCGACAAATGCGTGAGCTGTTTGCGTCGGAAGCAGGGCAGGCAGCGTTGGCGCAAGAAATCAGCGAACGGCTGAGTGCATTTGCGGCATCCGAGCAGTTGCTTGACTTGCAGCCACAGACCGCAGCGGCCGCTGCCTATCTGCTCGATGAATTGGCGGTGGAGCATCCGCTATTTGTGTTCAGCAAATATGCGCGCGAATTGGCAACCCAGCTGCGCAAGGAGCTGACTGCGGGCCATCGCTGGGACGCGCTGCAAGGCACGCTCGAGCAACTGGGCAATCGGCTGGGCGCGCGGGTGGCGCTGCTTACGCAGTGGTTGCGCGCCTTGGTCGGCAACCCGGCGGCGGCCAATGCTGGCGCTGCGCTGCCACCCAATGCGCTGGCACCCTATCTGGCGGAAGCAGCGGCGATACTGCTGGTGGGGCAGAGCGTGTCTTCGCGCGTCAGCGAAGTAGACTTGCGGTTGCGAGTGAGCGGATTGCTGGGTCAACACTCACGTATCACCGACGGCGGTTTGGCTTTTGGTGTCGACGAGTTCAAGCAGCGCTTGCATCACCACACTCATGTTTTCCTGCCCGAACTGCGCCGCTTCCAAGCGCTGCGCCACAAAGTGTTGGAAGACGCGCGGCATG
>JANNWF010000071.1:0-11178 GCA_031408455.1 Pseudoxanthomonas sp.
GCCTTTGGCGTACCACGTGGTCAGCATCAACGTACCCAGCGAAGCAACGATCACGACGGTCAGGACGAAGTGGATTCCAGCAGCTTTCCAGCGCGACATGGAAGTTCTCCAATTGGGTTGGATCAAAGGGGGCTGCGAATGCGTTGGGTTCAAACCGAGAATCACTGCTCCCCAATCTGAACGGGGCAAGCCACGTGCTCGGTTGCACCGCCTTCTCGGCGATGAAAAATATCGCCAGATTGGCGGCTATTCAATCCCCAGCTTCTTGAGTTTGTAGCGCATGGCGCGAAACGTGATGCCAAGCTTGGCGGCCGCTTTGGTCTTGTTGTAACGACACTCTTCCAGTGCTTTCTGAATCGCTTCGCGTTCCAGTTGTTCGATGACGTCGGGCAGGGCATCGCTGTTGCTGCTTTGCAGCGACATCGCGACCGACGGCACGCGTGGCTCAGCGCTACGCCGATCCGCGTACGGGCTGCCACTCGGTAGGCGCAGATCAGGTTCCTGAATGACGCCGGCTTCGCTCAGCGCCACCGCCCGCTCCAGGATGTTCTCCAACTCGCGAACGTTTCCCGGAAACGGATAATGGACCAAAGCATCAAGCGCCTTCGAGCTTAATCGGTAGGGTTCGTCGCGATTCTCGCTGGCGAGCTTGGTCAGCATGTGGTTAGCCAGCCCCGGAATGTCGACCGCGCGCTCGCGCAACGGCGGGACCCGCAATTCGATGACGTTTATTCGGTAGAAAAGATCGTGTCGAAAGCGACCGTCGTGGACCAGATGGGACAAGTTTTTGTGAGTGGCTGAGAGAATCCGCACGTCGGTGGGCTGTTCAGCGTTGGCTCCGATCGGGCGCACCGATTTTTCCTGAATCACGCGCAGCAGTTTGACTTGCATATGCAGTGGCAGCTCGCCGACTTCGTCAAGAAAAAGCGTGCCGCCATTGGCGGCTTGGAACAGACCGTCTTTGTCAGACACGGCACCGGTGAAGCTGCCTTTACGGTGGCCAAAAAACTCGCTCTCCATCAATTCGGTCGGAATGGCGCCGCAGTTGACTGGTACGAACGGGCCGCTGCCACGCGGTCCCTGCTCGTGGATGAGGCGGGCGACCAGCTCCTTGCCAACGCCAGACTCGCCACCAATGCTGACGGGTGCCTGATTGCGCGCAAGTTTCGCGATCGTGCTGCGCAACTCCTGCATGACCGCAGATTCGCCGAGCAGCTTGTTGTTGCTGAGTTGGGTTTGCGCGCGGCGTTGCTCGCCGAGCTGCAAGGCATGCTGCACCATGCGTCGAAGCACGTTGATGTCGACGGGCTTGGAAACGAAATCGAATGCGCCTGCCTTGAGCGCGTCGACAGCAGCATCGACATTGCCGTAAGCGGTAATCATCGCCACCGGTGTTTCGGGAAAGCGACTCGAAATGTGGGTGACCAAGGTTTGACCAGAGCCATCAGGCAACCGCATGTCGGTAAAACAAAGGTCATAGGTGTTTTCGGACAATCGGCGTCTCGCGCTGGCGAGATCTTCGGCTGTGTCGACTCGCAGACCCATCCGCCCAAGTGTCAGCGAAAGCAGTTCGCGAATGTCGTGCTCATCATCGACGATGAGAGCGGCGCGCATCGGGGGGCGTGGTGTCGTCATGGCTTAGAAGTATCCGCGACGGGAGTCATAGCGCAAGCGCCGTCGACTCGGCGAGCAGACATCAAGCTTTGGCCGCGAGCAGGTTGTCGGGGCTGTCGCTGCCCACGCGAAGGGGCTGCGCACGAGCGAGCGTAATACGAAAGCAACTGCCGCCGCCCGCCACCGACACGTAGTCGAGGCGCGCCTGATTGGCTTCGCACAGCTGTCTCGCGATATACAAGCCGAGCCCGCTGCCGAACTCACTGGTGGTGTAGAAGGGCTCAAAAATGCTCGCCACCACCGATGGTGGAACACCGGGTCCACGGTCAATCACCTCGACCACAGGCGCGCCGCCCGAACCCAATTGCCGTGCAGAAATGGCAATGCTAGCAGGCTGGTCAGGCAATCGACCATAGGTAAGCGCGTTCTGGACGAGCGCGCTCAGCACTTGATGCAGTTGGCGGGGGTCGATCACCGCATGCAGCGGACGCTGCCCTGCCGAGGTCAGGATGGTATTGCGATCAATGAAGTGGCTAGTGTTGAACTCCTCGACAAAGCGCTGAACCCAATGCGCGAGCTCGATCGACTCAGGTCGGGAGCGCTCGCGCCGAGACAAGGCGAGCACGTTCTCGATAGTGTCGTTCATCCGGCCACAGTGATTGACAATGATCTCGACCAGACGACGGTCAGTAGTGGGTAAATCGGTGGATTCCTCAAGCAACTGGGCCGCGTGATGAATGGCTGCCAGCGGATTGCGCACCTCATGCGCGATGCTGGCCGACAAGCGACCCAGAGTGGAAAGCGTTAGCTCCTCGGCGCGCCGCGATACCAGTGCACTGTCGTCAAGAAAGACCACAAAAAGCTCGTCAGACATCGCTAGGGTGGCGAAATGTGGGCTCACGAGCGGCCTGTCCGCCACCAAGGCAAGGGGTCCCGTATCTTGTTGCTGATCGCCACGCCAGCGCTTCCAGCGCTGATGCAGCCCGGCTGACAATGCCTCCAACTCGCGTTGATCAGGCTTGGGTTCGCCCAGCAGCATCCACGCCGCCTCATTCATAAGACGCACGTGACCGACACTGTCCAGCACCAGCACGCCGGTGCGCATTCGGCGAATGATCAACTCGTTGAGCTGCGAAAGACTGGCAAGTTCGACGCCACGCTGATCGGCCAGTGCCGCGCTTTCGCGCATTTGCCGACCAAGCAAGTGGCAAAGCAGGCTGATGGCGACATAGGTCACCGCGTACATCACTGCCGGCGCCAGAGAGCGGCCTGCTGACTGCTCGCCGAGCTGGCTGTAGACATACTCGGCGACGGTTCCCGCTGCAGCGACGATCGCAAACGCCAGACTTGCCTGCAAAGAAAGAATGACGGCTGCGGCACCCAGATTCACCAGCAGCAGCAACGAGACGCCACTCTCCACCCCGACGATGGAGTACTTCGCCAGCAGCGCCACAGCGATGTCGACCCCGAGCGCCATTGCCACTTGAGTGGGCAGCGGCCGCTTTGATCGCCGTCCCATCAACAGGAAAACCAGCGCAAGTAGCAGATAGACCAAGGACAGCCAGCGGGCTACTTGTGGATGCGTCAGATTGACCAAGCCGTCGAACGGACCGTGCGTCGCCAACACCAGCATCGCTGCCTGGAGCACGCGATACAGGGTGAAAAAATAAAGTTCGCGTCGATGCGCCGCTTCAATGCCGGTCGGGAGTGCAGTGCTTGGCGTCAAGGGCATTCAGGTCCGGTGCTTTTCTCCCTCCCCGATGTTCGGGGAGGGCTGGGGAGGGGTTAGGAAGCACACTCGCTTCGCTGACGCTCATGGCGGCCAAGACTTTCAACGATCAGATGAGACCGCTCGCCATGAGTGTTGGCGGGATTCGCGCGAGTATAGTCGCCACGCACTGCCGAATTGCTTTTGCCTTTGCCCACTCGCTTGGCCACAATACGGCGATACAACGTGCGTCCGAAAGACCGACGATCTTCAAGCTGGTGCGGACTTTCAATCGTCGGCAGGCTGGCGTCGCGCGGTGCTGGTTTCTGTTTCGTATCATCCAATCAAGGTGGCCCATGAACTTCCACGAGTATCAGGCGAAAGAACTGTTCGCCGAAGTCGGCATCCCGGTGCCTGCAGGTCGCGTTGCGCGCACTGTTGAGCAGGCGGTCGAGGCCGCCAAGGCGATGGGCGGCGAGATGTGGGTGGTAAAGGCGCAGATTCATGCCGGTGGTCGCGGCAAGGCGGGCGGCGTCAAGGTGGTGAAGACCATTGATGGTGTGCGCGATGCCGCGGCCGCGATGCTCGGCACACGCATGACGACGTATCAATCCGCAGGCGTTGCGTTGCCGGTTGATTGCGTGCTGATTACCGAAGCCATCGATATCGCCAAAGAGTTGTATTTGTCGATGCTGGTGGACCGCTCGACCAAGTCGATCAGCTTTATTGCTTCGGCTGAAGGTGGTATCGAAATCGAAAAGGTCGCGGCTGAGAATCCTGACGCGATCCAGACTCTGGAGGTCAATTACGTACAGGGTTTGCAGCCGTTCCAGTGCCGCAAGATGGGCTTCGCGATGGGCTTGAATGCCAAGCAAGCCAATCAGCTCACCAAGATCATGTTGGGCCTGTTCAAGCTGTTCAATGAGAAGGATTTGTCGCTGGTCGAACTCAATCCGCTGGCGATTCTTGGCTCGGGTGATCTGATCGCGCTCGATGGCAAGATCAATTCAGACGATAACGCCTCGTTCCGCCAGCCCAAGCTAGTCGCCATGCGTGATCGTGCGCAGGAAGATGAGCTGGAAGCAGAAGCGTCCGAGCACGATCTGAACTACGTCACCATGGACGGCAACATCGGTTGCATGGTGAATGGCGCTGGCTTGGCCATGGCGACGATGGACGTGATCAAGCTCAATGGCGGCGAGCCGGCCAATTTTCTTGACGTCGGCGGCGGCGCGACGCGCGAGCGCGTGACCGAAGCCTTCAAGCTGATTTTGTCCACCGACAAGGTGAAGGCGATCTTGGTCAACATTTTTGGTGGCATCGTGCGCTGCGACATGATCGCCGAGGGCATCATCGCCGCAGTGAAGGATGTTGGCGTCAAGATTCCGGTCATCGTGCGGCTGGAAGGCACCAATGTTGAAAAGGGCAAGGAGTTGTTGAAAAACAGCGGCCTTGCGCTGATCCCGGCCGATGATTTGAACGACGCCGCCCGCAAAGCGGTGGCATCGATCGCCTAGGTTTTTTGAAGCCCAAATTGCGGTCGCGGTTCCAGCGCCACAGTAAGCGGCGCTACTCGAATCGATGACGTGCAACTGGCACGCGAGTCAGCAAAGGAAAATTCCCAAATGAGCGTTCTGGTCAACAAGAGCACCAAGGTCATCGTGCAGGGCTTCACCGGCCAGCAGGGGACATTTCACGCCGAGCAGATGCTCGATTACGGCACCAAGGTCGTAGGTGGCGTGACACCGGGTAAGGGCGGCAGCGAGCACATCGGCTTACCGGTCTACAACACGGTGCAAGACGCCGTCGACGAAACCGGCGCGGACGCGACTGTCATTTATGTGCCACCGGCGTTCGCCGCCGACGCCATTTTGGAAGCCGCCGATGCGGGCATCCGCGTCATCGTCGCCATCACCGAGGGCATTCCGGTGCTCGACATGCTGCGGGTCAAGCACACGCTCGCCCACTATGACGATTGCTACCTGATCGGCCCCAATTGCCCCGGCATCATCACGCCCGGCGAGTGCAAGATCGGGATCATGCCCGGCCACATTCACAAGCCCGGTCGCGTCGGTATTGTCAGCCGCTCCGGCACCTTGACCTACGAAGCGGTGCATCAGACTACCCAGGCTGGCCTCGGGCAGTCCACTTGCATCGGCATTGGCGGGGATCCGATCAATGGCTTGAATTTCATTGATTGCCTGCAGATGTTCCAAGACGATCCGCAGACCGAAGGCATCATCATGGTCGGTGAGATCGGCGGCAGCGCCGAAGAAGAGGCCGCCGAGTTCATCACCGAATATGTCACCAAGCCGGTGGTCGGATTCATCGCTGGCGCATCTGCGCCAGCCGGCAAGCGCATGGGTCACGCGGGCGCGATTGCCTCTGGCGGCAAAGGCACGGCCGCTGGCAAATTTGCGGCGCTGGAAGCCGCAGGTGTGACCACGGTGCGTTCGCCGGCTGACCTTGGCAAGGCGCTGTTCGCGTTGATGCAGGGCAAGTAAGCAATGAGTCAGGCGGCGGTGCAGCAAGCGCTGCCGCAACAACAGCGATACCGCCCGACAAGCCCGCGTTCGCTTCGCGCACGCAGGGCTCGGGTTACACTTGTAGCCGTCGTTGATGCCGCGCGAAGCGACGACGGGTGAAATGACCACAGCGGAGAGATGGCCGAGCGGTTTAAGGCAGCAGTCTTGAAAACTGCCGTGGGTTTACGCCCACCGTGGGTTCGAATCCCACTCTCTCCGCCACCTTCTCCAGCGCCAGATTCGAGGTGCTCCGATCCGGTCGTTGAGCACAATCTCGCGACACCATCGGCCTCAGAACATCTCCGAACTGTCCGGCTGATCCGGCTCAGTCACACTGCGCGAGGGGATGTGGTCGCCGGTGATCATGGCGGTGTAGGGCTGGCCGGGGCCGACCATGGGGTAGACGCAGGCCTCGGTGTCGATGATGACTTCGAGAAATGCAGGGCCCTTGAATGCGATGAATTCGGCAATCACGCGCTCGACATCGGCCTTGCGATCCAGCCGCACCGCGTACTCAAAGCCATCGGCTTGCGCGGCCTTGATGAAGTCTTTCTTGTGCAGTGATTTGTCGCTGCCAGACAGGCGGCCCTTGAAGAACAACTTCTGCCACTGCCGAACCATGCCGTCGCCAAAGTTATTCAACACCACGACTTTGACCGGCAAGTTGTAGGTGGTCACGGTCTCCATTTCGCCGATGTTCATGCGGATGGAGGCATCGCCATCGATGTCGATGACCAAGCGCTCCGGGTGTGCGAACTGTGCGCCAATGGCGGCGGGCAGGCCGAAGCCCATGGTGCCCATGCTGCCCGAGGTCAGCCACAGCCGCGGTTCGCGAAAATCAAAGTATTGCGCGGCCCACATCTGGTGCTGGCCGACGCCGGTGCTGATGATGGCTTCGCCGCGCGTGAGGCGGTTGATCTCTTCGATCACGTAGTAGGGCTGGATGAGCTCACTGTCGCGATCAAAGTTCATCGCGTAGGTTTGCTTCAACACGGCCAAGTGGGCGTGCCATTCGGAATAGTCGGGCTCCAATCCGGCTGCGCGACCATATTGGGTGATCACGCGCAGCGCTTCATCGAGCTGACCGACGTGACTCCAATCGGCGTAGCGCACTTTGTTTATCTCTGCGCGATCAATATCAAAGTGGGCGATGCGGCGCGCGTTGCGGGCGAAATTCGCCGGGTCGCCGGCGACGCGATCATCAAAACGTGAGCCCACGGCGATGATGAAGTCAGCGTCATCGACCGCGTAGTTGGCGTAGGCCGCACCGTGCATACCCAGCATGTGCATGGACAATGGTTGTGTCGTATCGACGGCACCGATGCCCATCAAGGTGGTCACTGCGGGGATACCGAACGCGTCGGCGAATTCACGCAGTGCGGCGGAGGCCTCGCCATTGACGACACCGCCGCCCGCATAGATCAGTGGCCGCTTGGAGGCCCGCAACAAGTCAATGAACTCGCGTGCTTCTTCGGCTTCGACCTGCGCGTTGTTGACCGCGAACAATCGCCGCCGGTAGCCAGGAATCGGCAGCTTGCCTTCGCCACGAAACTCGCCGATCCAGTTCTGCACGTCTTTGGGGACGTCGATTACCACCGGGCCCGGTCGGCCAGTACGCGCGATCTCGAACGCGGTGCGCACCGTCGCTTCCAACTTGCTGGCATCTGTGACTAGAAAAATGTGCTTGGCAACCGAGCCCATCAAGGCGGGCACAGGTGCTTCTTGAAACGCGTCAGAGCCGATGGCCGCCGTGGGCACTTGGCCGCAAATAACCACCAGTGGGATCGAGTCGGCCATGCAGTCACGTACTGGCGTGACCGTGTTGGTGGCGCCCGGACCCGAGGTCACGATGGCCACACCGACGCGGCCACTAGCGCGCGAATAGCCCGCGGCCATGAAGCCTGCGCCTTGTTCGTTGGCCGGCACGATCAGCGGCATCTGCGCGCATCCGCGCTCGGCCTGCGCCTGGTTGTGCAAAAACACCGCGTCGTAAGTCGGCAGAATGGCACCGCCGGAATAGCCAAAAATGGTTGTCGTGCCTTCGTCTGCAAGCACCTGCACGATCATCTGCGCGCCGCTCATGCGGGTGCCGGCCAAAGGGTGGGCGCGAGAAGTGCTGGCGGTGTCGCGAGTCATGGGCTTAGCGCTCGATCAAAGGGAAGACGGAGTAGGAGGGTTCTTTTTAGAGAATTGAACCTAGAAAAGCGAGCGGTTTGTTGCATCGCACCAGTTGCCTTGCACTTGGCCCATCGCACACGTTTCGCGCCGACCCATGAATCGTCTACGCTTGCGGCGAGGGAGCTTGCGGCACAACCTTTGGGGACTCATGCGCCACATCATTGCTGTTTCGCTGCAAAACGAAGCCGGTGCGCTGACGCGCGTCGCTGGCCTATTCTCGACGCGTGGCTACAACATCGAGTCACTCTCGGTGGCGGCCACTGAACACGCGGACATTTCGCGCATAACCTTGGTCACCAAGGGCTCGGACGCGGTCATCGCGCAAATCCTCAATCAATTGAGCAAGTTGATCGATGTAGTCGAAGTGGTCGATATGACCTTGGGCGAGCATATCGAGCGCGAGTTGGCGGTTCTCAAACTCAAAGTGGCAGAACAGCAATCCGATGCAGTTCGCGGCTACGTGCTGCGCGGCGGTGGGCGTGTTCTGTTCGCTGAGCATGGCGAGTTCATTGTCGAATTGACCGCCAGCGAATCCGAGATCAATGGGTTTATTGCGGATCTTTCGAGTGGGGCTGAATTGCTGGAAGTGGTGAGGTCGGGGGCGTTGGGGATTGCGGTTTAGGGCAATCGAAGACGGCGAGCCCAATCAGGTTCTAGTCGGATGAGAGCATTGCCAATGCTGCTTGCTGTAGCGCTCTTTGCTACGGGCTGTGACTATTTAACTGATACGGTCACCAGTCGATACGCGACGTTGGCAGATGCAAGGGCCGACAGACTATTCGAGCGCGGTTGGTTGCCTGACATCCTCCCCGTCTCAGCCCATGACATCCGCACGTCCAACAACTTGGACACCAATGTTTCGACCGGGGAGTTTTCGTTTTCGCCTGCAGACTCTGAGCAGCTCTATCAGTTGCTCGCGCGAGGCGCACCTTCTCGGTCAAAGTTGGCTGACTGGCCAGACACTGTCGCGGATTACTAACGGCAAGATTTTTCTGCTTGGTCGTACAACAGGTGGGTTTTTTTGCAGTCCCGAGAAGGACAGATGCAAGTACTACTTGTGGTAGCCGCACCAACGACTGACGGTTGTGTCCGACTTGATTGGGAGCAGCAGCCGAGCAAGCTCGGCTCTACAACGCCAGTGGCCGCGCGTTAACGCTATTTGTAGAGCGGAGCTTGCTCCGCTGCGGTTGACTCTCTTCTGGGCGCTGCGGTGCCGGTTGGCTTTGGCGACTGGCTGGCGCGAACGCTTGCTCGCCGCCCTAATTCCCACCCAACAAAAACCCAACCGCCAACTTGCGCCCTTCCTGCGCCAGCAGGTGATACGTGCGTGCCGCTGCGGCGTTATCCATCACTTCAAAGCCAATCTGTCGGCGCAGGAATGCCGCCAACACCGCTTGCGATGGAAATTGCTGGCGCGAGCCGGTGCCAAGCAGCACCAATTCGGGTTCCAGTGAAAGCACCGTGTTGATCGCGTCGTCGTCGATCTGATCGACGCGAGAGGGTGACCAATCGGCAATCAGTCGCTGCGGGGTCAGCAGGAAGCTGGTTGTGAGGGACGCGTCTTCCACACCGATGGCATCCGCACGCACCCAACGCACCCTCAGCAAGCCTTCGGGTCGATGCTCAATTAGGCTCATCGAAGCAGACTCATCTAAGCGCAGCGAGCTAGGTTAGCGCGGCAACTCGATTTGCGGCTTCAGCGGATTGTGCCGATACGCTACGGCGACATTGCCGATCCGCTGCACCACAACCGCATCGACGCGCGCAAACAGGTCGACGATGGACTGATCGCGTGAATCCCGATCTTCAGCCGCGACCTTGACCTTGATCAGCTCGTGATGCGCCAGCGCGAGGTCCAATTCAGCCACTAGCGAGTCGGTCACGCCCTTCGCGCCGACCATTACTACCGGCTTCAAACCGTGGGCGAGACTGCGCAAGTAGCGCTTCTGATGGGATGTGAGCGATGCAGGCATGACGGCTGGAACAGGGCGATTGCGGGGCGCAAGGGTATCATGCGCGTCCAATATGACCGCCTCGTGCGGCGCAGGCGATGTAAATGGCACGCAGCAAATCCAGTCGGACATGGTTGAAAGAGCATTTCGCCGACCCGTTCGTGAAGCGCGCCCAAGCCGAGGGCATGCGCTCACGGGCTGCCTATAAGTTGGAAGAATTGATTGAAAAGGATCGTTTGCTGAAGCCCGGTATGACCGTGGTGGATCTCGGTGCGGCACCCGGCGGCTGGTCGCAAGTGGCGCGTCGCATGCTGGGCGACTCTGGACGCGTGCTGGCGCTGGACATTCTTGAGATGCCGCCGATTGCTGGCGTGGATTTTGTGCACGGCGATTTCAGTGATGCTGAGGCATTGTTGCGGCTGGAAGTGCTGTTGGGCGCTGCGCAAGCCGATCTTGTGCTTTCCGATATGGCACCCAATATGACCGGAGTGGCGTCGGTAGATCAGGCTCGCGCGATGAATCTGATTGAACTGGCGCGTGATTTCGCGCAACAGCATTTGCGGCCCGGAGGCAATTTTCTGCTCAAATTGTTTCAGGGCGTGGGATCGGATGCTTTCTTGCTCGATCTGCGCAAGCGCTATGAGAAAGTGCAAGTGCGTAAACCCAAGGCATCGCGACTGCGCTCGTCTGAGGTGTACGTGCTGGCGACCAACAAGCGCATGGTTCCAAAGTGAAGTTTGAATCGCGTGAGATGTTTGAATCTGCTGCATTGCTGAATGCGCATAACAAGGGTATTCGATGAACGATTTGGCCAAGAATTTGCTGCTGTGGGTGGTAATCGCGGTGGTGCTGCTGGGCGTGTTCAACAGCTTCCAGCCGCGCAACGCCGGCAGCCAGCGGCTGGACTACGACGACTTCATCGAACAGGTGAAGGCCGACTCAGTCGCGCGCGTGGTCATCGAAGAGGATCGCGTGACGATCCGCGGCGAGCGCAAGGACGGCAGCAAGTTCGACACCATCAATCCGAGTGATCGCGACCTGGTCAACGACCTGCTGAACCACAAGGTGGCGATTGATCAGAAAGAGCCGGCACCGCCGTACTCGATCACCTACATCATCGTCAGCCTGCTGCCGTACCTGATTTTTATCGGCATCTTCATTTTCTTCATGCGCCAGTTGCAGTCCGGCGGCGGTGGCCGCG
>JANNWF010000072.1:0-3510 GCA_031408455.1 Pseudoxanthomonas sp.
CAAGCGAGCCGTGGCTTTCCACGGTGGGTGTCTGCCACGGCAGGCGAGCCTGCACTTCAGCCATCGATTGATTTTCCATTGGTGTCCTTTAGCGTTGGTGGCAAAAATTGAAGCGTATGGGGTGCCAGCTTGGGTCGATCATTACCTGCTTCGCCCCGCCCGCAGGTCATTCAGCAGAACGCGAGTCGAACCTACCGTGCTCACGCGTCAACACGCTTGCACAATTGGCCTACGATGAGCCCGTAAGTCAGCGCGGCATCCACACCCCTGTGTCGCGCGTCCGTTGGGGCGAAGAGTACCGCAGATTGCATCCGGCTCATGACCAGCCTGCAGGCGGGCATCTGCCAGACACAGTCGTTAACACATCGGCGGCAAACAGCGGCGAGCCAGAGTAGGGCGGGTCTTGACCCGCCGCCCGGATCGTTGCGATGCCGGTTAGGAGCGTCTCGGCCCGCCAGACGGCCGCGTTCTGCAAGCCGGCGGGTCAAGACCCGCCCTACGAGAGCCCGAGTGATTTGGCTCGCCGAGCCGCCGGGGTCAAGTCGCTGCTTGATGCGGTTCGCTAAACTTGCGTCGAGCATGTGCAGCATTTCGATCATCCGGCGAAGCACGCCCTGGCTCAAAAGAATTTGAAGCACATGGCCCCTGATCCGTCCGCCAACGAGCAAATCGAGCTAAGCGCAGCCATCCGACTGCTGCTGGTCTGCGCGCGTCCGGCGTTAAGCCCGGCCCTGCGACTGACCCTGCGAAAGCTGGCGACCGAAGCGCTCGACTGGAAAACGGTGCTCACGGCCGCGCGGCGTAATTTTGTCGTGCTGCTGCTGCGCAAGCACTTGCTCGATGTGGCAGCGGATGTCGTGCCTGCCGAGGTCATGATCGAGCTGGATCGACTGCGTAACAAGATCACTTTGCGTGCCATGGAAGTCGCACGCATACAGCGCTTGCTGGCTGTCGAGATACTGGGCAAGAGCAACATCGCGCATGTCTTTATCAAGGGCGCGACACTGTCCCAGCAAATCTATGGGGACCGGTATTTGCGCCAATATCGCGACATTGATGTGTTGATCGATGACGTGGCCTTGGTTGCGGTGGCGACCGATCTCGTTGCCCGAGGTTATGTGGTCAGCAACCCGGAATGGGCAAAGTTCAAGGTCAAGGATCTGGCCGCTTTTTGTCGATATACCTGCGCGCTTGAGTTGCGAGCGCCGTCCGGAATATTGCTGGAATTGCATCGCACACTGGATAACACCGGTTGCGTGTTTCCGTCGCATGAGTATCTGGCGGCGGCGACAGCGCGAACGCTGGAGGGTGAGCAGGTACAGGTGCTCCCGATCACCGAACTGTTCGTCTACGTGTGTTTCCACCATTCCCGGCACGCTTGGTCGTCACTGCATTGGTGTGCGGACCTGCATGCCTTTTGGCAGCATCCCGAGTTTGACCTCGCCGCGATCTCGACATTGGCAGAGCGGCTGGGCATGGGGCCGACGCTTGCAGAATGTTTGAAGCTGCGGGTGGATCTGGAGAACTTGGCCCTACATGGTGAGTTGCCGGCCGGACACACCGCCTCCTTGCTGCTGTCCGACTGCCTGGCAGCGCTGGCGGATTCCATTGCCGCGACTGCTGCGGAGCCGGCTGTCGCTATCCACGGAGAGCTGCAGGAGCCAGACTTTCCGCATGCTTGGCAAAAAACGCCGGGCTATCGCTGGCGCTTCCAGCGCTCGCGCTGGCATCCCACCGCAAACGACTACAACGCCTGGCCGCTGCCGGTGCGCTGGCATTGTCTGTATTACCTGCTCAAGCCCTTGCGAATCGCGGCGGCGCGCTTGGCTGGCTTGCGGACAGCCGCGCGGTGAGTCAATTGGCTTATCGATGGCTTTGGCTGCAGGGCATGCTGCTGGTGCTTGCCGCGCGTCTGCTTGTCCGCGTTGACGCAGCCGCCGCACTACAACGCTCGATGGCGCGTTCGCTTGCGGGGCGCGAACCGACGACGGCAGCCGAGTGGCAACAGGTGATGCGCATAGGCCACGCCACTGCGACCGGCGGCGCTTGGGTGGTGGATCGCAAGCGGCCGTGCCTGCCGATTGCGTTGGCCACGCAAGGGTTGCTGGCACGCCTAGGTTTTCGTGCGGTCGTACGCCTGGGAGTGGGCCGCAGCGGCAACACAATTGAAGCGCATGCGTGGGTCGAATGCGGTGGGCGCTGCATCGTCGGCAAGCCCGAGCAGACACTGGTTGCGCTGCACTGATGCTGGTTGCGGCCGCAATGGGGGCAACGCATTGCGCTTGTCATCCCCGCGCAGGCTGGGATCCAGTGTCTACGCGGTGATCCAGCAACTTCGCAATCAGTGGATTCCGGCGTTCGCCGGAATGACGGGTCGTACAGGCCGCAATTCGCGGCCTGTGGGTACCCGGTCGGCGCGGCCTTACAGGCTGTAATACATCTGATATTCCAGCGGATGCGTGGCCGCGCGGAACTTGGTGACTTCTTGCATCTTCAGGGCGATGTAGCCGTCGATGAAGTCGTCTGACATGACGCCGCCGGCTTTCAGGAAATCGCGATCGACGTCCAGTGCGTCCAGCGCCTGATCCAGCGAGCTGCACACGGTCGGGATGCCTTTCTCTTCTTCTGGCGGCAGGTCGTACAGGTCCTTGTCCATCGGCGCGCCGGGATCGATCTTGTTCAAGATGCCGTCGATGCCGGCCATCATCAGCGCGGTAAAAGTGAGGTAGCCGGAGTTCATCGGATCCGGGAAGCGCATTTCGATGCGGCGGGCTTTCGGATTGGTGACGAACGGAATCCGGCACGAAGCCGACCGGTTGCGCGCGCTGTAGGCCAGCATCACCGGGGCTTCGTAGCCCGGCACCAGACGCTTGTAGCTGTTGGTGGTGGAGTTGGCGAAGGCATTGATGGCGCGCGCGTGCTTGAACACGCCGCCGATGTACCACAGCGCGGTCTGGCTCAGGCCGCCGTAGCCATCACCCATGAACAGATTGACGCCGGCCTTGGCAAAACTCTGGTGCACGTGCATGCCGGAACCGTTGTCGCCAACGATGGGCTTGGGCATGAAGGTGGCGGTCTTGCCGTTGCGGTGGGCGACGTTCTTGATGACGTATTTCATCGTCAACAGGTCATCGGCCTTCTTCACCAAGGTCGAAAACTTGGTGCCGATTTCGCACTGGCCGGGGCCGGCGACCTCGTGGTGGTGCACTTCGGTCTCGATGCCGAGCGCTTCAAGCGCCTTGCACATCTCGCCACGCAGATCATTCAGCGAATCCACCGGGCTGACCGGGAAGTAGCCGCCCTTGATGGTCGGCCGATGGCCAGAGTTGGCGCCTTCATACTTCTTGTTGGAGGACCACGGTGCTTCTTCGCTTTCGACCGCGAACGAGGCACCCGACATTTCGTTGCTGAAACGCACCGAGTCAAAAATGAAAAACTCAGGCTCGGGGCCAAAAAACGCCTGATCGGCCAATCCAGTCGACTTCAGATACGCCTCGGCGCGCTTGGCGA
>JANNWF010000073.1:0-6399 GCA_031408455.1 Pseudoxanthomonas sp.
CCAGCCCCCAGTCCCCAGCTCTTAAAAAGCCAAAAATGCCCAAACGCCAAGACCTAAAAAGCATCCTCATCATCGGCGCGGGGCCGATCGTCATCGGGCAGGCGTGCGAGTTTGATTACTCCGGTGCGCAGGCTTGCAAGGCGCTCAAGGCCGAGGGGTTTCGCGTGATTCTGGTGAACTCGAATCCCGCCACGATCATGACCGACCCGGATACCGCGGACGCGGTCTACATCGAGCCGATCACTTGGCAGATGGTGGAGAAGATCATCGCCAAGGAGCGCCCGGACGCGCTGTTGCCAACGATGGGTGGGCAAACCGCGCTTAACTGCGCGCTCGATCTGGCCGATCACGGCGTGCTCGAAAAATATGGCGTTGAACTGATCGGCGCGTCGCGCGAAGCGATCCGCATGGCTGAAGATCGCGAGCTGTTTCGCATCGCGATGGGCGAGATTGGCCTCGCTTGCCCGAGGGCGGAGGTGGCGCGCTCGTTGGAGCAGGCGTTGGATATCCAGACCCGAGTCGGCTACCCGACCATCATCCGGCCGAGTTTTACTTTGGGTGGATCGGGCGGTGGCATTGCTTACAACCGCGAAGAATTCATCGAGATCATCAAGCGCGGTTTGGACCTCTCGCCGACGCACGAAGTGTTGGTGGAAGAGTCAGTGCTGGGTTGGAAAGAGTTCGAGATGGAAGTGGTTCGCGACCGCGCCGACAACTGCATCATCGTCTGCGCGATTGAGAATCTCGACGCGATGGGTGTGCACACCGGCGACTCGATCACCGTCGCCCCGGCGCAAACGCTCACCGACAAGGAATATCAGCGCCTGCGCGATGCGTCGATTGCAGTGCTGCGCAAAATCGGCGTCGATACCGGCGGCTCGAATGTGCAGTTCGGCATCAATCCAAAAGATGGACGAGTGGTAGTCATCGAGATGAACCCGCGGGTATCGCGCTCGTCGGCGTTGGCCTCGAAAGCGACCGGATTTCCGATTGCCAAGGTCGCTGCCAAGTTGGCGATTGGCTACACCTTGGACGAGCTGCGCAACGAGATCACTGGCGGCGCGACGCCGGCCTCGTTCGAGCCCAGCATCGACTACGTGGTGACCAAGATTCCGCGCTTTGCGTTCGAGAAATTTCCTGCCGCGGATTCACGCCTGACCACGCAGATGAAGTCGGTCGGCGAGGTGATGGCGATGGGTCGCAGCTTCAGCGAGTCGCTACAAAAAGCCTTGCGTGGCCTCGAAACCGGCAAGGTCGGATTTGATCCCACTGAGCTTGATCTGCGCAGTGAAGAAGGGCTGGCTGAGTTGCGCCGACAGTTGCGCGAGCCAGGTCCAGATCGTCTGTTCTATGTGGCCGACGCGTTCCGCGCCAAGTTCAGCGTGGACGATGTTTACGCCCTGTCGTGGATCGATCCGTGGTTCTTGCGGCAGATCGAAGCGCTGATTATTCAAGAGTTTGAAGTAGCCGAAGGTGGCTTGCCGGCACTCAATGCAGCCAGATTGCGGCAGTTGAAACGCAAGGGCTTCTCAGACGCCCGCTTGGCGCAGTTGGTCGGCACCAACGAAGCAGCATTGCGCGCGCTACGGCATGCCTTTGGCGTGCGACCCGTCTACAAGCGCGTCGATTCGTGTGCTGCTGAGTTCGCCACCGATACCGCGTATTTGTATTCAACTTACGACGACGAATGCGAGGCCGCGCCCACCAACCGCCGCAAGGTGATGGTGTTGGGCGGTGGCCCCAATCGAATCGGCCAAGGCATCGAATTCGACTACTGCTGCGTGCACGCCGCGTTGGCTCTGCGCGAGGATGGCTACGAGACCATCATGGTCAATTGCAACCCGGAGACGGTTTCGACTGACTACGACACCTCGGATCGCTTGTACTTCGAGCCACTGACGTTGGAAGACGTGCTCGAGATCGTCGAACTGGAAAAGCCCTTCGGCGTGATTGTCCAATACGGCGGTCAAACGCCACTGAAGCTTGCGCGCGCGTTGGAAGCCGCAGGTGTGCCAGTGATCGGCACCAGCCCAGATTCGATCGATCTGGCTGAGGACCGCGAACGCTTTCAGCAGATGATCGTCAAGCTGGGCCTGCGCCAACCGCCCAACCGCACCGCGCGCAATGCCGAGCAAGCGATGGCAGCGGCGCGTGAGATTGGCTATCCGTTGGTGGTGCGGCCCAGTTACGTGCTCGGTGGGCGGGCGATGGAAGTGGTGTATTCCGACGCCGACCTCGCGCGCTATATCCGCGACGCGGTGCGTGTATCGAATGACTCGCCGGTGCTGCTGGATCGGTTTCTGGACCACGCAGTGGAAGTTGATGTCGACCTGATCGCCGATGCCACCGGCAACGTGCTGATCGGCGGCGTGATGGAGCACATCGAAGAAGCCGGTGTGCATTCGGGCGACTCGTCCTGCTCGTTGCCGCCATATTCGCTCAGCGCCGAACTGCAGGATCGCTTGCGTGTTCAAGTCGCGCAAATGGCGCGCGAGCTGAAGGTTGTCGGCTTGATGAATACCCAGTTCGCGATTCAAACCGACGCGCAGGGTGTAGAGGACATTTTTGTGCTGGAAGTCAACCCGCGCGCCTCGCGCACGGTGCCCTTTGTTTCCAAGGCGACGGGACTGCCATTGGCCAAGATCGCCGCCCGCTGCATGGTCGGACAAAGTCTGATCGAGCAAGGCGTGACCCGCGAAGTGGTACCCGATTACTTCTGCGTCAAAGAGGCTATTTTCCCATTCGCCAAATTCCAGAATGTTGACCCGATACTCGGCCCGGAAATGCGTTCGACGGGCGAAGTGATGGGCGTTGGACGCAGTTTTGGTGCCGCATTCGCTCGTGCGCAAGAGGCTGCCAGCATCCGAGTGCCGCCGGTCGGCAAAGCGTTCGTTTCGGTTCGCGATCCTGACAAGCCGCGTTTGCTGAGCGTCGCGTCCGAATTGATCAAGCACGGCTATCAGTTGGTGGCCTCGTCGGGCACCCAGCGCTTTTTGTCAGCCAACGGCTACGTCTGCGCCAAGATCAACAAAGTGGTGGAAGGGCATCCACACGTGGTGGATCTGATCAAGAACGGTGAGATCACCTATATCGTCAATACAACGGAAGGCCGTCAAGCCATCGCCGATTCGTTTTCTATCCGTCGTGAAGCGCTGCAACATCGGGTGACCTACTCGACGACGATTTCGGGCGCTCGTGCCTTGCTGCATTCGCTGCCGTTCCGCGGCAGTGACGTGGTGCATTCGCTGCAGGAATTGCATGCGGAGCTGCGGGCGGATTTGCTCGCGGGCAGCTAGGCGACAGGCGGCTAGCACTCCGCCACCCCATCCTTCAAACTCACCCATCGAAGGCGCCTGACGCGCCGCATCATCATGGTAGGACCAACGAATGCGAGCACCACTGACTCAAGGCGGCGCCGTGCGTCTGCGCGCCGAACTTGAACACCTCAAGTCATTCAAGCGGCCCGAGGTCATCAACGCCATTGCCGAAGCGCGGGCGCACGGCGATTTGAAAGAAAACGCCGAGTACCACGCCGCGCGTGAGCAACAGGGCTTCATCGAGGGCCGCATCAAGGAGTTGGAGAGCGTGCTCTCGAACGCACAAGTGATCGACGTCAATTCGCTGAATGCCGGCTCGAGGATTGTCTTCGGCGCCAAGGTCGATCTCTGCGATGTCGATAGTAATGACGAGGTGAGCTACCAGATCGTTGGCGAACTGGAGGCTGACATCAAGCAAGGCTTGCTATCGATCACCGCACCGATTGCGCGGGCTTTGATCGGCAAGCACGAAGGCGACACCATCACCATTGCAGCGCCAGGCGGTGAGCGCAGTTTTGAAGTGGTCGGTGTGCGCTACGGCGTCTGATCACGAATCCCCAATCGCCCAATGGCTGACCACTCCACCCCCGCGCCACCCGGCGTGTCCTCGCGTAGCCTGACTCTGCTGTTGCCACCCCGAGCGGTCTTGCGTGTTGGCAAATCACTGCCGCCTCTGCTGGCGAAAATCATCGGCCGAAGCGATCGCCTGCCGATGGGCGAAAGCGGGCGTGAGGCGCAGTTGATGCGCGTATTTGACGTGTTGCCCAGACGAATCTGTGCCGCGCCGCTGACTCGCCAATTGGATGCCGAGGACGGCAACTACGGCGTCTGGCTGCGTGCCGATCCCGCTCACGTGCGTGCCGACATGACCTGCGCGCGCATGCTGGCCTGTGGCGAACTGGGACTCTCAGCCGATGAGACCGAGCAATTCGTCAATGTCCTGCGACCGCTATTTGGCGACGCGGGCTTTCCGATTTCTGCGCCGTCTCCCTCACGTTGGTATTTGATGGTGCCGGCGCAGTCAAATCTGCCCTCTTTCGCGCCACCAGAATTGGCGCTAGGCGACGACATGCTTACGCACATGCCGTCAGGTGACGCGGCGCCGAGATGGCGGCGGTTGCTCAACGAAGCACAGGTCATTCTGCACAACCATCCGCTCAATGAGGCACGTGCCGCTGCGGGCATGCTCCCAGTCAACAGCCTGTGGTTCTGGGGTGCAGGCGCATTGCCGGATCATGTGCGCGCCGAAGGTTTGAGGATTGCCAGTGACGACCTCATCGTGCGTGCATTGGCCGGTCTTGCCAAGGTGCCGCTATCGCATCCATTCGCCGGCTCACTGACGCAAGTGTCGCGGCCCAACGTGATTGACTTGCCAACGCTCAGAGACGTGGCGTTGCTGGAGTCGCCTTGGCTGGAAAGTGGCCTGCAAGGTGTTGCCCGCGACCGCTATGACGCGCTGCGGCTCGATTTTGCCGACGGCGCGCGATACGAGTGGCGGCATAGTCACCGCTGGCGCTGGACGCGTCGACCCGCAAGTCGCATCGCGTGAGTCCACGCTTGCGCCGGCGCGAGGTGCCGGCATTGGGCGCGTGGGCCGACGATGTGCATCCGATTCTGCGACGGGTCTACGCGGCGCGTGGAGTGAACAATAGCCAGCAGGCCGAACTGCGACTGCAAGGCATGTGTCCGCCGAATGGCATGTCCGGAATCGACGCCGGTGTGGCGCTGCTGTTACATGCGCTGCTCACTGGTTGGCAGATCCTGATCGTTGGCGATTTCGATTGCGACGGTGCCACCGCCAGCGCGGTGGCGGTGCGCGGCCTGCGCATGCTGGGTGCAAAGCACGTCAACTTTCGTGTGCCGCATCGGCTGCGTCACGGTTACGGGCTTTCGCCCACTTTGGTTGCCGATCTTGAGCATCCACTGCCGCAGTTGATCGTCACCGTTGATAACGGGATAGCGAGCCACGCTGGCGTGGCGGCGGCGCGTGCACTCGGCATTCGAGTATTGATTACCGATCACCATTTGCCGGGTTTGAGCCTGCCGGAAGCAGAGGCAATTGTTGATCCGCACCTGCCCGATGATCAATTTCAAAGTCGCCACTTGGCTGGCGTCGGCGTCATGTTCTATCTGCTACTGGCATTGCGCGCTCGTATGCGCAGCGATGGTCTGTTTGCCGCAGGTACGGGGCCAGATTTAGCCGAACTGCTCGATCTGGTGGCGCTAGGAACCGTGGCTGATCTGGTTCCCTTGGATCGCAATAATCGAATCCTGGTCGACGCCGGTCTGCGTCGGCTGCGCAGCGGTCGTGGCAATGTGGGTTTGTGCGCCTTGGCCGAAGTGGCGGGACGTCCCGTTCAAACCATGCTGGCGCAGGACTTCGGTTTCGCCCTAGGACCGCGGCTGAACGCGGCCGGCCGCTTGGAAGACATGCGGCTGGGTATTGAGTGCTTGTTGACCGACGACCCAGCAACCGCGCGACGCATAGCGCGCGAGTTGGATGGCATCAACCGTGAGCGCCGCTCGCTACAAACTCAGATGGTGGAGGAAGCAGAAATTCTGCTCGCCGAAGCCGCCGACCATCCAGCAACCGCGCTGACAGCAGGAATTGTCGTATTCGATCCGGGCTGGCACGCGGGCGTGGTCGGTTTGGTTGCCTCTCGACTAAAAGATGCCATGCACCGCCCTGTGATCGCACTGGCTCCAGCAGGCGAGGGCGAGGGTGGCGCGGCAGAGTTACGCGGTTCAGCGCGATCAATTGCCGGCTTTCATATCCGCGACGCATTGGCAGCCATCGATGCCGCGCAGCCCGGCTTGATCACCCGGTTTGGCGGCCATGCCATGGCGGCGGGCATGAGCCTACCGACCTCGCATCTGGCCGCCTTTCGCGCCGCTTTCGAAACGTATGCGACGCGCACGATAGAGCCCGCCATGCTGCAAGCCGAGATTTGGAGTGATGGCGAAATCAGTGACCACGAACGCACCCGCGGCTTGGCGCTGGCACTGCGCGATGGCGGCCCGTGGGGGCAGGGCTTTCCTGAGCCAAATTTTGACGGCGAATTCGACGTCAGCAGCTGGCGAG
>JANNWF010000074.1:0-3230 GCA_031408455.1 Pseudoxanthomonas sp.
CCTGCAAGCGCCAAGATCGCGCCCAACAAGGCCAGACCAAGCGTGTCGTTGGTCGGGATGGCCAACGCCGCGGCCGCCGGCGGTTGCGTGGGCACACCACCGGTGATGTTGAACCAGCGAAATGGGACATTGCTAAGGCCAGTACCGGGCCCGCTATAGAACGCCTGCTCACCGGCGGTGATGGCGGCTAGGCCGTCACCAAAACCCGCGGAAACGGTATTGGCATCGGTCACCCCGGCATAAAAAAAGCCAATCCGACCTTCACCCGGCGGGACCACGAACTGGTCAGAGCGGATCACCAGTTGAAAGGTGCTTCGCACCGAATAGTTCTGCGAAAAGTGCCCCATGTCGGCATAGGTCACCACCAATTGGCCGGGAGTCGCGCTGTTGACAAACACCCGTGAATTGGCGTCGCCGCGCGAATCAAGATCGGTGAACAGGCCGGCCACCATCGGCCCGACGGTCTGCGTGTTCAGCGGCGATGCGCTGAAATCCCCTGACCCGGCACCAAAAGTAACGTAGCCATTCGAGCCAACAAAACCGCCGGTGTAAGTGGTGCCAAAGAAGTTCAGCGACTGGCCAACGCCGGGAAACGCGACGGGGCCATCAAAACAGTCATCGCAATCACTGCTGGTCGGCAGCACGGCGCCGAAGTTGGCGGGGTCGGTGATGTAGAGCGCAGCTTCTGCCGAAGGCGCCGCCAACGCAGCAACAAAAAGAGCCATGACCGCCAAGCGTTTAATCTGCATGTTGTTCCCCCTGAGAGTGCCGATGAGAGCTGCCGCCGGCTGGGCTGTACATACAACCCGTCTGACGCGAATCGAGGGGAGAGTATGGCCTGTGAAATTGGAGTGCAAGCCTTCCGTTAGCGTCACCCACTTGCCGGCGCAGCCGCCGCCACTCGTGGTCTGGCCCCACCAGCCCGTTTATCACGTTGTATTTAGTGCAGCGCGTAGCCACAGCACGCGTACGATGCTTTCAAAACTGGAGAAGATCGCATGCCACGTATCACCAATGGCTTGGTCCTTGGCTTGGCGTTGTGCGCCATGGACTCGAATGCAGCGACGGTGACGGTCACGTCGCTTGCCGATACAGCCGGTAGTTGCCCGGGTACAAGTTGCACCTTGCGGGCGGCGATAACCACGGCGATCTCTGGCGACCAGATCGTGTTTTCACCCAGCTTGAGCTTGCCCGGAGCTATCAACTTGAGCGCTGGTCAATTGGTCATCGACCGCAACCTCTCCATCATCGGCCCCGGTGCCAACCGGCTGACCTTGACGGCGGGCTCGTTGGCGCGTGTGCTTAATCACACCGCTGGCGTTGCCACGATCAGCGGCCTGCGGATGGTGGGCGGTCGCCAGTCCGCCACCAATGGCACCTCAGGCGGCGGCGGCACCGGTCAATCCGCCATGAATGGCAATAGCGCGCTGGGTGGTTGCGTGCGCGTGGGCGGCGGCACCCAGCTCAGTCTGACCTCGGTCGCCTTGGATGATTGTCGGGTGACCGGCGGCAACGGCGGTAACGGCGGCAGTGGCACCGCCGGCACGTTTGGCATGGACGGCGGTCGCGGTGGCAATGGCGGCAGCGGCGGTAATGCCGAGGGCGGTGCGATCTGGGTGATGGGCAGCCTTGCCCTGGTGAATTCGAGCATCACCGGCAGCGTGCTGAGCAGCGGTGATGGCGGCGACGGCGGCCAGGGTGGTGAACCCGGACAGGCCGCCAGTCGCGGCCCCGGTGGTGATGGCAGCAATGGTGGCGCCGGTCGCGGAGCCAGCATTTTCGTTGCCCAGGGCGGTGCTGTGATCGTGCGCAACAGCACGCTCGCGACAGGTTCCATCGCCACGGGGCAAGGCGGTGACGGTGGTTTGGCAGGCAACGGCACAGCGGGCGGCGATGGCGGTGCGGGAGGTGCGGCGGAGGGAGGCGCCATCCATATCGCGTCGTCGGCGACGTCGCTGGTCGATGTCGAGTTTTCGACCTTCGCGCCGCACACGTTGGCCGCTGGCAACGGTGGCCTGGGGGGAGGCGGCGGCAGTGTCGGTCAGGCGGGAATGACCGGTGTCGCGCGCGGCGCCCTGTTCTCCAATGCGGGCGCGGCCGCGGTACGGGTACGCAGCTCGGCGGGGTTTGGCAGCTGCTTCGGTGAACGTGTGGATGCGGGCGAGGCTGTCAACATGGAAAAACGCATCCGAATTGGCCTGCAGATTTTCGCCGCCGCAAATGCCCGCGTAGGCCATGATGGTCGAGCCGCTACCCACTTCGAAGGCGCTGGCGGCGCTGCGATTGCTGGCTGAGCAAGCGCCGGTGCCGCCGTTGAAGGTGTGCGGACCGCTCAGCTGATGACCCATTTCGTGGGCGACGTAGTCGATCCAGAACGGGTCGTTGCGCGGATTACCGCGGCCCGTGACACCACGCGCCTTGAGCGTGCCGCAGATACCCGCCTGCGCCACACCACCGCCGCCGGTGGAAAACACGTGGCCAAAGTCGAAATTGGGGCTGCCGATGACCGCGTTCAGATTGGTGCTGTTCTCACCCAACATCGTCGAACCGCTGGAGTTGGTGTAGGGATCGGTACTGCCGTCGGTGTAGATGATCAGATCGTTGTTGGCGACCAATTGCAGGCGCAGGCCGAGGTCTACCTCGTAGATTTGATTGATGCGGTTGGTCGCGCTGACCACGGCGACCAGACCGTCGATCACGCGGCCACCGAACACGGTGGTGTATTCGCCGGTGGCGGCAATCGCGGTGCGGTACGTGCGCAGGGATGGGCCAATGGCCTTGCTTGCCGGTGTCTTGCTTGCCGCTGCCGGCGACGTCGACTTCGCTGCATTCAATTCACTCGCCACTTCGGCGAAGCCACACGTAAACGGCGCTGCTTGCGGGCTGCGTTCGCGTGTGTAGCTGACGTAAGCATCCGCGCTTTCAGCGCGCTCGATCATGCGCACGCCGTTTCCATTGCCATTGAACACCATGGCGCTGAAGCCCTTGGGCGTGATCTCGAAGCGCACACGCGTGGCGCTGCCGTCGGCAGCCACGCCCTGGAAGGTCTGGATTTCCGGATAACGGGCGGCAAGCTCGGCGACCATCACCGGTGAACGGCTGACTTCAAACAGGGTGATCTCGCCATTGGCCGCGGGCAGGGCCAGTGGCAGGCTGGTCGCGTTGTCAGCGCCGTTGTGTGTGGCTGGCAACACCGCGAGGTGACGCTCGATGGCGTCCGCATCCAGCGC
>JANNWF010000075.1:0-1589 GCA_031408455.1 Pseudoxanthomonas sp.
GATCAGCGCCATGACTTCGCCTGCTTGGAGCTGGAACGTAATGCCCTTCAGGATCGGCTCACCGCCACCCTCGCGCGAAAGCAATAGGTTTTCCGCCTCCAGTCTGCCCTTGGGGCGCGGCAGCGGCAGTACCGGTCTGTCTTCACCACGCGCATCGGCGATGGCCGCAAGGCGCGAATAGGCAGCTCGCGCTCCGATGATCCCCTTCCAGGTGCCGATCGCCTGTTCGACCGGCGCAAGGGCTCGGCCCATCAAGATCGACGCGGCGACCATCACTCCGGGCGAGGCTTCTGCCTGCAGCACTAGGTAAGCGCCGAGGCCAAGGATTCCGACTTGTAGTGACAGCCGTAAGCAGCGCGCCAACGCTGCGATCATGCCGGAACGGTTGCTGGCAATAGCCTGTCCGGCGCTTGACGCTTCTTGCAGTACCTTCCAGCGCAAGAGTAGCGGCGTCAGCATGCCCATTGCTTGCACGGCTTCCGCGTTGCGGATAGTGGCTTCGGCCTGGGCATAGGCTTTAGCTTGAATGTTACCGGATCCGGCCATCGGCACGCGCGTCACCGCTTCATTGAGCAACGCCAGCGTAAACAGCACCACTCCACCGCCTAACGCCAGCCAGCCTAGCCATGGGTGCATGAGGAATATGGCGATGAAAAAGATCGGCGCCCAAGGTGCATCGAGAATCGGAAAGATGCTGGATCCAGTGCAGAAGTTGCGCACATGCTCGAGGTCGCGCAGCGCCCGCGCATTCCCCTGACCGGGCATCGTGGCCGCTTGTTCAACGCTAGCCGCAAGCAGTACCGGTGACAATCGCGCATTCATCCAGGTGCCGACGACAACCAGCAACCGCGAGCGCACCGCCTCGAGGGCCGCCAGCGCCAGCAGCGCGGTCAGCGCAATCAGCGTCAGTACTACGAGCGTTTCCAGGCTGTGGCTGGAAAGCACGCGGTTGTACACCTGAAGCATGTAGAGTGCGCCTGTCAGCATTAGAATATTGATGCCGGCGGAGAACAATATGAGAGGCCAAGCAGCCTGCCTGGCCTCCGTCATCACCGCCTGGAGGGCGGACTGGTCAGGTTTCGCTCCCATCACGTTCTCAAACGAACTCGAAGTCGCTTATATTGAAGTTCGCGAGCCCCGCTAATGTTGTAACGTTGTCGAGTTCCGCTACAAGCACTGCGCCGCCCGCTACACTCGGATTGGTATCGTAGTAAACGGCGGCATTGCCAAGCGTTGTGTTGTGGAACACGAAAAACGCCCCTGTAGTCACGTTGTTGTAAGCATCTATCGTTGTCTGGACAGTGCCCGAAGTGACGCTGGCGTCTGTCTTGACGATCACTTCGCGTCCGGCACCATTTGTTGCTGCAAGATTCCCGGTCGCAAAAACCAACAAACTGTCGTTGTTTCCGACCGAGAATTCGTTAGAGCCCAACCCGACGTCGAAACGAAGGCGGTCCACAGTCGATGTGACGGTGGAAGTGCCGGCATCAAAATCGGTGACGAAATTAGTCGCGCTGGGAAGGTTCTGGAACGTGAAGGTGTCGTTGCCCGCACCGCCGATCAGTATGTTATTGCCCGCGCCGCCATTG
>JANNWF010000076.1:0-5163 GCA_031408455.1 Pseudoxanthomonas sp.
CGGCAGCAGCAGCGACAGCGATGGGGGATTCACACCCCAAGGCATTCGCATTACCGCGACCGCCCAAAGTGGTTCTGTTGCTTCGGGAACGACTACCGACATTACCGTTCGCGTCACCGAGTCCGGAGGCGCAGCCATTCGAGAAGGCACCATCGTGACGGCGGTGGTCAGCCCGGCTGCAAACGGAACCATCCTTTCGGTCGACGGAGCCGGTACCTTGGGAGGTTCCCAAATTGGAACGGTTGGTGGAAATGCCAACTTCCGGTTCCGCGGAACGGGCCCCGGCGGCACCGCCACCGTCACATTCTCTGTTGCTGACCCCAACGCGCCGGCACGTACGGAGACGGTTGTCCTCAATTTCACCGTGACCCCTCCCGGTCCGGATAATCGACTGACTCTGCAGGCAACCACCACCACGTTGCCGATCAACGCCTTCAATGTGCAGCCGTTCGTCGGTTCTCCATTCATGGCGGAGGTCACCGTCACGGTCAGAACATCGAATGGTAACGCGCTAAATATGCCGGACGGAATCCAGGTATCAATCAACCCAGTCGGCAGCACTGGCGGCTTCAGTACGCTTGACGACCCCACTACGACGGATATCAACGAATTCACCAACCGACTTGGTCAAGGTCCGGTAGATGTCGTCGCGGGCAAAGCGACACTGTTCGTGCACTCGTTCAATCTCACGGGCACCACGACGCTGACCGTTACCTTCTTGGATCCGGACACTCAGCAGACGGTGACGTCAACGCTGGTCTTCAATATCGTCAGTTCGATACCGAATCTGCCGGCTACGGTGCGCATCAGCCCGCCGCTCAGCTCCACCATCTACGTGCAAGGCTCGGGTGGAAACGTTTCAACGCAGATTCAGATCTTCATCGCCGATGGCATCGGTCAGCCGGTGCCGAACCCGACCGCGGGCAACAACGCGTTCAACAACGTGCGTTTGGAATTGACCGGTGAGGCCGCTGCGGGTGGGGCGCGGGTGAGTGGTACCAACGCGCAGGGACAGAATGTTCAGGGCACGGCCATTTCCCTACGCACTTTGGCCGGAATCTCGGGAGCGCTTGTTACCAGCGGTACTACGACTGGCAGCATGCAACTGCGAGTCACCACCGATCGGGCCGACAACAACGTCGACAATGGGATCAGCGATCCGGTTTTCTCCGAGATAACGATTGTTGTTTCCGATGGCGTGCCTTTTGAGATAGAGATTACCCAGCCCATCGCCAATGTGATCGATGTCCTGCCGATCGGACCCAATCCTCCAAATCCGGCCGACTGGGCAATAACAAGTTTCTTTAGCCCCGTGGTCAACATCGAACAGAACAACCCGATCACCGTGCCGCTGCGACCGGATGGTGTCTACCGGATGACGGTAGGTGTGATAGTTAAAGATCGATTTGGCGGACCTCCGCTGCCAGGTACGGTGGTGCGCTTTGGCTTGATTGATGAGCCTCAGGTCACCGGGTTGGGCGACTTCTTGATTTCCGGTCCGGACGGCAACCCGCAGGAAGCCGGCACCACATTTACAGCGCCAACCGGCCGCTTCACAACGGCAGGCGGCGGCGTGGGTCCGAACGACACCTTGGTGGTTTTTGGTGAGAACTCGACTCAAAATGAAGATCTGGAGAGCGCCAGGACGGTGAGCCGGGTCAATTCGGCGACCAATCTGACCGTGCAGTCCCCGTTCAATCGCAACGACAGGACTGGCTCCATTGTCGATAACGGTGCCGTTCTCAACTACGTCATCGGCCGCGCTGCGGACGGCAACGTCGTCGGCACGGCAACAACCGACGCGGGCGGCGTTGCGGTCACGCAGATGAGGTATCCGGTCAGCAAGCTTGGCAAGCGTGCCATCGTCTGGGCGGCAACGTCCGGGCGTCTGGTTGCTGGCAACCAAAATCAGGTGACTGACGCAGAGCTGCTCATCTTTGCTGGCTTGGCGCCGCCGTTCCTGTCGGTGAGTGCGACGTCCATTCCGGGCAACACCACAACCAACTTGACGGTATGTGTCACCGATGCGTTGGCAGTGCCGGTTCGTGGCCTGCCGATTGGCTTCCGCTTCCGTGATTTGAATGGTGGGGTTGGACGCGTCAACGGTGTCGAATTCTCGGGTTCGACCACGGCGTTGTCCGACAACAATGGTTGCGGCACGGTGACGGTGTTCACCTCCGGATTACTGGCCAACGCGGGCCTCGACTTCCTGGTCGGTGGTCAAGTTGCGCCGGTGGCGATTGTGGTTGGTGCGCAAGTGTTGATCGCCACCCCGAATCTGATCATCAGCGACAACGGTGGTTTCACGACGCTGCGGTTGATGGATTCGAGTGGTCGGCCAATCCCGGGTGTTCAACTGGTTGGCACATGCACGACTTCAGGTGGAGCTATCGCTACCACGGTTCCTGACTCCACTGCGGGTACCGGCATCACCAATGCGAATGGTGAGTCACGCTGGATTATCAGCGGCAGCAACTTTAGTCAGGCCAACGCGTTTGGAACGGCTACCTGCACCTACACCACGGTTACCGGCTCGCCGACAGCCGTTGTCATTGCTAGAGGCACGGATCGTTGCGCCATCCCGATCAGCCCGCCATTCCCGGGTTGTGGCGGACAGCAGACGTTGACGGTAACGGCAGGGACTGGAGGGGGAGCAAGCTCAGCATTCTCGGTTACCAGTACGCCTGTTGGCATTGGATGTACGTCCCCATTCGTCACGCCTTGTACGGCTCAGTTCCCACAAAATACGGTTGTGGTCTTGACAGCAAGGCGCATCGGAGTTGGCGCCGCACGGCCAGAAGTCTCCGCCAGCTGTGTCGCGACAAGCACGGCGGAAGATGGCAGTTCGGTCGTGGGTGAGGTGCAGATGAACGGTCCGAAGACTTGTACTATCAGATTCCCCTTGCCCTGATTAGACTATCTTCGGAGGGCGTGTTGCCTCGTGACTGTGCCCCATTTGGCTAGTGCCAACGGGGCGAGAGTTCAGGCGACGCGCCGTTTGGACACAAGGAATGGCCCTGTCCAGAGTCGAGTACATCGCTGGGCAGGGCATTTTTAAAGAAGGTGATGCGCCTGACGTTGCCTATCTCGTAGAGGCCGGCGAGGTTGTAGTCAGCGCCAATCGGCACGGCGTTTCGGTCATCCTTGCCACACTCAAGGCAGGCGACTTGCTGGGTGAGATGGCGGTCATCGATGATGCGCCGCGCACCGCCAGCGCTACAGCACGTACGGATTGCGTATTACTGCGGATTGATCGAACGGCCATTGCCGAGCGATTGGAGGGGACAGACCCCATTATTCGTAGCCTGCTCGAGGGTCAAATTCAACGCTACCGATCCGGACTTGCAGCCATGCAAGGGCTGAGCTTGCCCCTTAGCAAACCTTCAGTGCTCAGCTATGGACGCGCAAACGAGCGCACGAGCATTGATAAATTTCGTTTGGAGTCCGACTTGCGCGACGCTCTGGCGCAAGGCGAGTTGGACGTCAGCTTCCAACCACTCCTGGAAATCGCTACCGACCGCATCGCCGGTTACGAGGCACTGGTGCGCTGGCCGCACCCGGAGCGTGGTTCGATTTCGCCCATCGAGTTTATTACGCTGGCTGAGGAAACCTCGCTGATTAACCCGGTGGGCGAGTACGTGCTTAATCGCGCAATCAATGCGCTCAGCCGACTGGCTGACGCCGAAATAGACCCGCTGCCGTTTATCGCGATCAATGTTTCACCAAAACAGTTGATGGAATCGGATTTACTCAATCGCACAGTGGATAGAACCCGCGCCGCGGGTGTGCCCGTTAATCGAATCAAGCTCGAAATCACCGAGAGCCGAATGGTGGATTATCCGACGGTTCAGGCATTGCTTGTGCGCTGTCATCGCGAGGGAATCGAGGTATCACTGGATGATTTCGGCACCGGATTTTCTAACCTCGGCCACCTGCACGCGCTGGAGTTCGATACCGTCAAGGTCGATCAGGCCTTCGCCCGCCACATGATGTCCTCGCGCCGCGCCATGGCGCTGGCCAAATCCATCATCAACATGATCCACGCCCTGGATGCGGACGTCGTCGTGGAAGGCGTCGAGACCGAGGCGCAGCTGGAAGTGTTGCGCAGCTTGGGGTGCCGCTACGCACAAGGCTATTTAATTGGCCGACCCCAACCTTTGGGTGATGTGCTGGCCGCCTGGGCGCGTTAGTTTCGCGGTTCGGGTCCTTTTGTTTGTTCAAACGGCCCTGCTCGCATTCGAATTGACAGTTGAGGCAGTCGAGCAAGTTCGCGCGCTACGTGCGTACGCCTTCGCTTCGCTCGGTCGGCTCTACAGGAGCTGAGTGATCTTGCCGTTCTAGAGCAGCCGAGCAAGTTCGCGCGCTAATCGCGCACGCCTTCGCTTCGCTCGGTCGGCTCTACAGGAGATGAGTGATCTTGTCGTTGTAGAGCAGCCGAGTTCTAGAGCAGCCGAGCAAGTTCGCGCGCTACTCGCGCACGCCTTCGCTTCGCTCGGTCGGCTCTACAGTAGCTGAGCGGTTTTGCTTCTGTAGAGCGGAGCTTGCTCCGCTGCCGTTTCCCAATGCCCTCCAATGCCGAATGGGGAATTGGGGAACCTCTTGTCTCTCATGTTGTCCCTAGCGCGCCTGCTTAAGTTGAATCCCATGGACGGTCACCCAGTGAATAGTTCCGAATCTTCGACTGACTTACTCGCCGCGTTCACCGGCCTGCGCGAATCGCTCAATGCCAGCGTCGTTGGGCAGCCTGTATTGATCGAGCGCTTGCTGATTGCTCTGCTGGCTGACGGCCACCTTCTGGTCGAAGGTGCCCCAGGCCTCGCCAAGACCACCGCGATCAAGGAGCTGGCGTATCGAATCGAGGGTGACTTCCATCGCGTCCAGTTCACGCCTGACTTGTTGCCAGCGGACTTGACCGGTACCGAAATCTACCGTCCTGAGCTGGGGAAGTTCGAATTTCAGCCCGGCCCGCTGTTCCACAACCTGCTGCTCGCCGATGAAATTAATCGCGCGCCGGCGAAGGTGCAGTCGGCATTGCTTGAAGCAATGGGCGAACGGCAGATTTCGGTGGGACGAACTACTTATCCCTTGCCGCCGATGTTTCTGGTGATGGCGACACAGAATCCCATCGAGCAAGAAGGCACCTATCCGCTGCCAGAGGCGCAG
>JANNWF010000077.1:0-3248 GCA_031408455.1 Pseudoxanthomonas sp.
GATGCAATCCTCAAAGAACTGCGCGAAAATCGTAAAGCGATTGGTGGAAATTGTGCGGATTAACCCTCACCCCCGCCCTCTCCCTGACCGACTAATTCGCTTCGAAAATACTTATCGGCAGGGAGAGGGAGCCATTTTGGGTGGCGCGTGGTTTTTGGCGCTGTCGAAATGTTTGAATTGACTTTGGCGCGTTTTCCGAGAAATCGAATAAGCTAGTCTGACGCCACCAAAGACGATCGAGGTTTATGGATATTCAACAATGGCAGCGGGTGCGCGAACTGTTCGATGCCATCGCCGATTTGCCGGCGGACGCTTGGGACGCAGCACTCGATCAACGCGGCGTCACTGATCTAGGATTGCGCACAGAGGTGCTTGGAATGCTGCGCGCCGACCGCAAAGACATGATCCGAACGGCGGTTGATGCGCACGCACCTGATATGGTCGCGGATTTGGCTGCGGATATAGCGCATGCGGAAGCGGCCAGCGAACAAACGCGTCTGGCGGGCTTGATCGTCGGATCATTTCAACTTGTCCGTGAAATTGGCAGTGGCGGTATGGGCACGGTCTGGCTTGCCAAACGCATCGATGGACAGTTCGAGCAGAGTGTGGCGATCAAGTTGATCCGCGCGGGCTGGGATGCGGCGGACCAGTTGGTGCGCTTTCGCGCCGAGCGCCAAATCTTAGCCAACCTAAGCCACCCGAATATTGCGCACTTGATTGATGGCGGCGTAACTGCCGATGGCAAACCTTGGCTGGCGCTGGAGTTGGTTGATGGCGTCGATTTGCGTGACTACTGCGACGCTCATGTGCTCGACATTGGCGCGCGCCTGCGGCTGTTTCTGACCGTCTGTTCCGCAGTCAGCCATGCGCATACGCATCTGGTTGTGCATCGCGATCTGAAACCATCGAATCTACTGGTCACGCACGACGGCAAGGTCAAGCTGCTGGATTTTGGCATTGCTCGGCTGATCGACAACGGCACGAATCAGGCCAGTTTGAATCGCGTTTTCACGCCCGAGTATGCGGCGCCAGAACAAATCCGTGGTGAGGTGATGACCACCTCGGTCGATGTCTATGCGCTGGGATTGTTGCTGTACGAACTATTGACTGGACGCCGGCCGTATCAAGTAAAAAACTCGACGCCAGCCGCGTATGAGCGGGCGATTCTTGACCAGGAGCCGACTCGTCCGAGCCTTAGTGTTAGCCAGCAGGTGGGTGGCGATGATATCGACCGGCGCACAGCGCAGCGGCTAAAGCGCGCACTGCGCGGCGACCTCGACGAGATCGTGCTAAAGGCTCTGCGTAAGCAGCCTGAGCAGCGTTTTGCCAGCGTCAGCGAATTTGCCGCAGACATCGAAAATTATCTCGCGCGGCGCCCCGTCGTGGCGCGCCGTGGCGGCTGGCGCTATCGTAGTGCACGCTTCTTACGCCGCCATGCGCTCGCGACCGGCCTGATCGGGCTGGCTTTGCTCTCTCTTTCCACCGGCCTGGCAGTGGCGAGTTGGCAGGCGAACGAAGCGCGTATCCAACGCGACGTCGCGCGCGCAGAGGCCGCCAAGTCTGCGCAAACAACCGAGTTTCTGCTGGATATTTTTCGCAGTGCCGACCCGGCCGCCACTCAAGGCGAAAAGATTACGGCGGAGGCGCTGCTCAAAAGTGGTGCGCAACGCGCCGAACAGTTTCGCTTCAACGACCCAGCGGTGCAGGTTGATCTGCTGTTAGCCATGGGCGAGGCGTATTTGGGTATCGGCGCGGCAAAAGAGGCGTTCCCGCTCTTCAAGCGCGCGCTCGACGTGCAGAGCGCCCGCTTGCCTGCTGCGACAGAAAAGCGCGTGCGCGCTTTAACACTGCTCGCGCGTACTCAGGGCAATCTGGATGACTTAAAAGGTGCTGAGAAAAACCTGGACGCCGCAGCCCTGCTGCTGTCGAGCCTCGCCAGCGAGTCGGAATTGGCGGCCGACTATCATATGACGCGCGGCATCAACCAGATGTCCCAAGGTGATATCACCCGCGCGATTGATGAGATGTCACGCGGCACCGCGCTATTTAGCAAACTACGCGGCGCTGCAGACGACACGACCGCTAGTTCGGCAATCACGCTGAGCTGGGCTTTTGATGACCAAGACCGGCATGCTGAAGCTCGCACCGTGCTTGAGCCCATCGTTGCTGCGTTGCGCAAGTCCGAGGCGAGCAATCCCGTGCGCCTCGCCGACGCCCTGGACGCGCTGGCCAACACCTACACCAGCAGTGCTGACGCCGCCGCGGCTTCACAGATGCGCAAAGACGCGCTCGACATCACCCGACGCGTGTACGGAGCCACGCACGGTTATGTCGGCATCAGACTCAACAATCTAGCGTTTAGCCTCATGCGCTCGCATGATTATTTGGGCGCTAATGCCGCAATGAAAGAAGCGATTGCCATGCGCCAGGCGCTAGAACCGCCGGGCTCGCGAAAACTGGGCAGTAGTCTGAACAATCTGGCGAGCACGGAATATGCGTTAGGGCAGTGGGCGCAAGCTGAGCACTTGTGGTCACAGGCCCTGGACATCCGCCGCAACAGTACAGATACCACCGACATCGCTTTTTCGCTGTCAGGCTTAGCCGGAGCCCAGCGCGAACAGGGCAATGTTGACGCGGCGCAGCGCCACGTCACCGAAGCGCTTGCTTTGCTGCGCGCGCACCCGTCACCAAAGCCGACGCACCTCGCGCGGGTTTTGATCGAACAGGTAGAAGTGAATTTGGCGCAAAACATCGTCGCCTGCGCCGATGCAGAGGAGGCCGTCACGCTGATGCAGGCCAATGCCAGCAGCGACGATCCTCAACGGCTTTACGCCAATGCCGTGGCTGCCGGTTGTGCCTGGCGCGCCGCGCAAACGCCTGAAAATCGCGCGCGCAGTGCCCAAGCGCAGGCAGCAATGCAGGCTGAATTCCCAGCCAACGCCGCGCGCTTGATCCAGGCGCGACGTTATGCTGTTTCAAAGTAGGCACACAGGTCGCAGGCGAAAATAATACCGCTCAATAGCCTAAATCTTTGAAGAAACTTCGTTTCAGCTTCGCAATTTATCCGCCTTTGGCGGATTGCTACGCTTACTCAAAATTCCAGCCAAACCCGTACCAAAAAGCGTGCGCTGCGCCATTTCTTTGGATGACAAAGCTGAAACAGTGCCGAAAAGCTCGCCCTGCCGACAGAGATCTTTAAGAACCCACCCCACCCAAAGCAACAGCCAACCGCCCGTGCAATTTTTAGG
>JANNWF010000078.1:0-2549 GCA_031408455.1 Pseudoxanthomonas sp.
TGTGGGTCAATCCAGACGGCCTGTTGTTTGCCGCCATGGCCGACGGTGCGACCTTGATGATGAGCGGCACCCTGATCGACATCGCCACCCGCCTGAAGCGCGCGCCGCCGTGGTGGGTGGCACCACCGGCGATCGGCGGCATCCTGTTGCTGTATCCGGAGGCGATCACGATTCTGAAGGATTCCTGGAACATGGGCATGTGGGTGTTTTTGCCGTTTGCCTGGTCAGTGTTGGAACGCGTGCGTGAAATCTGGACACTTCCAGGAGCAAGCAGACTTGAGCGCATCCGTCGACGCGTTCTCACCTTTGACCGGCTTTACACCGGGCTGGCGGTCGGTGGCGTGTGTATCTTCGCGGCGCTGGCTCTGATCTTCCTGTTCGGGGTTGCCTTGGAAGTCGTCTTGAGTCCGATGAATTTGCTCTGGCCGATGCTCGGCTTCTACGTCATCAACGCGGCCAACGTGATCCGCGTGCATCGACCAAGCTTCGCCCAGTCCGCCAAGAGCCTGTGGCCAAAGATGGATGGTGGGCAAGCGACATACCTGGATCCTTTGTAGCGAGTGGATCGCGCCGCATACCGCAGCTACCCGCAACCGTGTCACACCGGTACCTTTGGAACCATCAATTCGGGCATGTCGATACTGCGATGCTTTGCCCTGCTCCTCAGCGGCCTGGCCCTTGCCCAAAGCCAACCCAGCATGGCGGCGAGCACCTGCTTTGGCAGCGTCAGCAATGGTCGCTTGGAAGCAGGCGTGCAGCTGCCCATCAGCGGCAACAACTTCTCGACCTACAGCGTGTTGGCTGCCAGCACTGGGCGGACATTCGTGCATAGCAGCGTCGCAGAAATCATCGTCGCAGCCTACGCATCAATCTACGCGGCAAGCCCCGAATCCCTTTTCGTGTATGGCGAAACCGGCTGGCCAACGGGTGGGCGCTTGCGTCCGCATCGCACCCATCAGAACGGAACCTCGGTGGATTTTTTTGTACCGGTTCGCGACCAGTCCGGCAAATCAGTGCCACTGCCGACCGGCAGCAGCAATCGCTATGGGTATGACATCGAGTTCGATGCCAGTGGCAAATACGACGGCTACAAAATTGACTTCGAGAGTCTCGGCGAGCATCTGTATCAGCTGCACGTAGCCGCCAAGGCGCGCGACGCTGGTTTTGCCTTGGTCATCTTCGACACGGCTTACCTGCCGGCGTTGTTTGCGACCAAGCGCGGCGCGTATCTGAAAAAACACCTGCCGTTCTTGCAGCGCAAACCCTGGGTCCGCCACGACGAACACTTCCACATCGATTTTGACATCGCGTGCAAGCCTGAGCCGAATTAGCCGCGCACCTCGGCTGCATTGCTGACTTTCAAGCCATCCACACTCAACGCAACTGACTGTCCTTGCTGCCGCGTCGATTCATCCCGCCGGCGCCTTGGGCTTGATCGAATACGTGCTGGCAGCTGACGCAAAACTGCACGCCGGGGAGAGCCTTGCGGCGGGCCTCAGGAATGCGGGCATCGCACTCCTGACAGCGTTTGCGACTGACCCCGCGCGGCAACATCGCCCGCGCGCGTTCGATGGCGTCTTTGACCGTGGCGTCGATCTGTTCCTGCACCGCACCTTCCGCTGCCCAACCCGTCGCCATGCGTCCTCCTCGCTTGATTGGTGGGAGCCCATCACAACGCATGACGGCCACCTTTCGGCGGCCGTCAGCGAATTATCCACTCACCCATTCACGTTTGACGTGGATGGACTTCTGAGTTTGCCACTGCGGCTGCGTCCGCGCAGGGACTATCGGCTGGCGACGACGTTCTGAATGATGATCTCGACCCGGCGATTCTGCTGACGACCTGCATTGTCGTCATTGCTTGCCACCGGATACTCCTCACCCAGTCCGCGCACGGTGAAGCGTGAGCGGTCAACCCCGCGATTGGTCAAGAACTGCTCGACCGAGAGTGCACGCATGCGCGACAGCTCGTTGTTGTAGTCGCTCTCGCCCACCGAGTCGGTATGACCTTCGATGGCGACCGACGTGGTCGAGTGCTCGTTCAGTGCGGCCGCGAGCTTGTCCAGATTGCGCTGCGCGCCTGGCTTCAGCTCGGCACGCCCGGTTTCAAACAGAACGTCGCCCAGGGTAACGACCAAGCCACGCTCGGTTTGCTTGGTTTCGAGCTCTCGCAGCATCACGCTCATGGCATCGAGCTGGGCGCGGGCCATGTCGGCATCGTCGCGGGCCATACTGGCATCATCACGAGCCATACTGGCATCGTCGCGGGCCATCGAGGCTTGCTGACGCTGGGCTTCGGCTTCTGCGCGCGCACGGTCGGCATCGCTCATGGCTTCGTTGGCAGCAATCTTCGCCAAGTCGGCGTCGCTGCGCGCCATTCTGGCGTCACGGCGTGCGAAATCGGCTTCCATGGTGCGGGCATCCGCCACCAGCCGCTCGCGCTCGCTGCTCAGCTTGTCGGTCTGCATGCGCGCGCCGGTGGCGCGGCCTTCGGCTTCTGCGATTTGCAGCAAGCGGTCGGCGATGTAGACGTTGTGATCGAACAGGTC
>JANNWF010000079.1:0-1560 GCA_031408455.1 Pseudoxanthomonas sp.
GTTTGAGCAAACCGCCGCGGCAATCGCGCATGGATTGCGGCTGATCGAGGAAGGTGCCGATGCGCTCGATATTGGCGGCGAGTCGACTCGGCCGGGAGCCGGTGATGTCGATACCGAAGAGGAGTTGCGCCGCGTCATTCCGGTGGTCGAGCGCTTGGCCGCCGACACCGGCGTGCCGATCTGGATTGATACCTCAAAGCCTGCCGTCATGCGCGCGGCCGTTGCGGCCGGTGCCGGATTAATCAACGACGTGTTTGCGCTGCGCCGTGAAGGCGCGCTGGACGCTGCCGCGGAACTCGGTGTGCCGGTGTGCCTGATGCACATGCAGGGCGAGCCGCGCGGCATGCAGGTGGATCCGAGTTATGACGACGTGATTGCCGAGGTGCACCGCTTTCTTGCGGAGCGGATGTTTGCCTGTGAAATGAGTGGCATCGGCAAACAACGGTTGCTGATCGATCCGGGGTTCGGCTTTGGCAAGACGCTGCAACACAATTTGCGGTTGCTTGCAGACCTCGGCAGGTTCGCTGACCTCGGCGTGCCGGTGCTTGCGGGACTCTCGCGCAAGGCAATGATCGGCACGCTGACCGGCCGGGATATCAGTGAGCGAGCAGTCGGCTCAGCCGCAGCCGCGATGATTGCGGCTCAAAACGGTGCCATGCTGCTACGGGTTCACGACGTGGCGGCGACACGCGATGCGCTGGCGGTGTGGGAAGGCGTGCGCGAGCAACGCCAGCCGGTGGTCGCGAAGGCCAAAGCAAGCCCGCGTTGGCCGGATGATGAGTAGCTCATCAACGCTAAATTTGCTCTCAACTTGAGAGTGGTCCTACGACAGCCGTACACCCGCCTGCAACACCGCTTCCATCTGGCGTGCCGTTTCACGAGCGGCGTCGATCGAACTGCCCCGCGCAAGAGCCACTCCCATGCGCCGCTTGCCGCGCACTTCGGGCTTTCCAAACAACCTGAGTTGGGTGTCGGCAGCGAACAGCGCTTTCTCTACCGCCTCAAAACTCACCTGTGAGCTTTCCCCTTCAACCAACAGCGCGCAAGAGGCCGACGGCCCGCGCTGAGCAATGTTGGAAATCGGCAAGCCGAGAATCGCGCGCAGATGCAAGGCGAACTGCGACAGGTCCTGCGAGATCAAGGTCACCAAGCCCGTATCGTGCGGGCGCGGCGACACTTCGCTAAACCACACTTGGTCGCCCTTGACGAACAATTCAACGCCAAACAGACCACGGCCGCCGAGATTGTTGGTGATCTGGGTCGCGATCTGTTGCGCGCTCGCGAGCGCCGCTTCACTCATCGGATGCGGCTGCCAGGATTCGCGATAGTCGCCATCGATTTGCAGGTGGCCAATCGGTGCGCAGAATGATGTGCCGCCGTTGTGGCGAATCGTCAGCAAGGTGATCTCGTAATCGAAATCAATGAAGCCCTCGACAATCACTCGACCGCTACCTGCACGACCACCGGCCTGCGAATAATCCCAAGCGCGTTGGATGTCTGCCTCGCCACGAACCACGCTTTGGCCCTTGCCTGAGCTAGACATCAATGGCTTGACGACGC
>JANNWF010000080.1:0-2855 GCA_031408455.1 Pseudoxanthomonas sp.
ACGCTCTGACCCGTGTTGTTGTAGAGCCAGACGATGAAGATCCGTGCCGCCACGGCATACAGGCACCACCAGGCGATCCAGCTCGGCGACCGATGCGACAGAAGCAAGGGAACGAGGTGCCAGAGGATCCCCACGAGACCCAGCACGAGGCCGGTCTGCAGCGCACTCCATCGTTGCTGCAGCGGGCCTGTGATGTAGCCCGACCAGCCCAGCTCTTCACCCAGGGCGCCGACAAAGAACGCCACGAACATCAGCGCGGCCGCCGCCACCTGGATCTGTGGCTCTGGCAGTGGCAGGTCCATCCAGCGCATCAAGCCGTACACCATCACGTTGACGCCCGCCATCAGAAGGATGATGTGCGCTTGAAATCGACAGCTCTTCTCAGCAGCTTGACTTGACCCGAAACGCCATCCTCCCGATGCACGAGGATCAACGCGGCGGCCAATGGGCAGAACGTCATGAGCGCGCTCACCGAGAGGCCGGGCATCAACTGATGGCCGGTTATGGCGCCGACGAGCCAGAACGGGACGGAAAGCGCGAAGACCAGCAGGAAGAAGTTCAAAGGCGAACGGATCGCCGGTGGGCCTTCGCCCGGCGCTGCGTCGAACTTCGCGCCGCGCCCTACGGTGGTTGTTCTCATTGGGGCTCGCCGAGTGCATCGCGCGTGAGCGTGTGCGGCACAGAAGACGCAGACCTGCGACCCACGCGTCCGGTCATGACCACCGCCACCATGACCCACAACGCAACGGCAAAGGCTGTTTGCCAGACGAGACCTTGCTCCAACGATGTGGCTGGGTAGAGCGTGAGCAGCCAGCCTGTGTAGCTGGCGTGCATCAGCACGGCCAGCAGCAGACTTTGCGTGTTCGCATAGACCCAGGTCATCAACACGCGGTAGGCGGTCAATGCCCCGATATAGAGGACCGCGAACTCCAGAAGCCAGAGGGCGCCCATCGCAGACGAGTTCTGGCGAAAGTCCACCAGCACATGCCAAAACGCCCACACCAGGCCGAGCCACAAGCCGGCAAGGAACAGCCGCTGCCGCTGCAAGAGCCGGGGTGTCGCAAAGCCTGTCCAGCCGACCTCCTCGAAGCTGCCGGCAATGAAGCCGATCGCGAACAGGTGCCACTGGAACCGAGGCGAGAAGGCCGGATCCAAATACGCGCCCAAGGGCCACAAGGTCACGAGCAACAGGACCGGCATGGTCAACAGCACGACCCCGTACCAGCGGAGATCGAGCCGCCAATGCGCCATGCGCGCCACGAGCCGGCGCAGACCCGCGCGGCCCTCGAGCAGCGCCGTCAATGCCAGTCCGGACGTGCTCGGACCCAGGAGCATGAACACGAAGATGAGGCCGGTATCGAGCGGCCGCAGCTCAACCAGATTGAAGCCCGTGGCACTCAGGACGACAAGGATGCCCCCCCAGCTGATGCCGAACGCCAGAACGAAGAAGCTGCACACGGGGTGGCGCCGGAGCCAGGGTTCGAACGTCATGGCCTGACCGGCAGATCAAGCAGCTTCAGGATCTCGGCCATTACCTCGTCGTCGTGGCCAACCCAGACGTGCCCTCCCAGGTCGAAGCCGACGAACTTCGCGCCGGCGATCCGGCTGGCGGTGTACTGCGCGCTGGCATAGGTGCCGTAGCCATCATCACGCGCACTGACGATGAGCGTGGGCAAGTGCACCGCCTCCAGCGGCGATGGCGCCAGGTGCTTGCCGACCGACGAGTCGCTGCGCAAGCCCTCTGCACGGATGGACACCGGAAGGATGTTGTCCAGCATCGCATTCACCCGAGCGCGCTCCTGCGGGCTTGCCGTCGCGAGCAATTCGGGCGGGGTGGCCAGAACAACCTTGATCACCTGATCACGGGCGACGTGAAGCGCCGCCCAGAACCGGAAGTCCGAGCCGATCAGCCGCATCATCGTGGCCTCGACCCATGCCGGCATCGGCGGCGCCGAATCGGCCTGGGCGGCAGGTTTGTAGGCCAGCGGCACCAGCAGGATCAGCGCGCTCACCCGATCCTGATGGCGTATGGCCATCTGCAGCGCCGACGGCGCGCCGGCCGATCCGCCCATCACCGCCGCACGGCCGATGCCGAGCGCATCGAGCAGGCACACATGCGCATCGGCCTGAGCGGCCGCCGACGCGTCGGCCGGCATCGGCGTGCCCAGGTAACCGAAGCGAGACATCGCGATCACACGGACGCCTTGCCGTGCCAGCGTCCCGGCGAAGGCCATGCCCTGGTCATGCCCGCCGCCGCTGCCGTGCACGACGAGGAGCGGGACGCCTGTACCCGCCTCCTGGTATTGGATCGGGCCGCAATTCGTCTCCAAAAGCACCCCGCCTTCGGCGGCGCGTGCGCGTGCGGAGATGATTTCGCGGTCAAAGCGCCACGCTGTCCATGAGGCAGCCAGGATGACCAGGCCCAATCCAGCGGCCACCCAGCGCAGTGGCTGATTCATTGAAGCCTAAGCTGCGCGTCGCTTCGAGGACCACCACACAGCCGCGACGCCAGCCGTGAAAACAAGGGCGCCGATGACGGCCCACGAGGCCGAGGGCCCTTGGACAGGTTCGCAATCCGCAAAGCAGAGCAAGGGCCGCAGATGCACGACGCCAATTCCCTGGAGCAGCCACAGCCCGCCAAGCAAAACGGCGGCAAGACCGAAGAGAAGGCCGGCGATTTTCACTCTGCGCCAACACCCAGCCGCTCGAGCTTCACCAGCCATTTGGCTGCAACCTCTGGCTTCATGTCACCAGTCATTCCGATCAATGTGGCGTGCACCGGTGCAATGCCGACAAAACCCAGAATGTTGCGCTCCAACGACTTCACGCTGTGGGCGCGAAAGTACCAGCGGTAC
>JANNWF010000081.1:0-5175 GCA_031408455.1 Pseudoxanthomonas sp.
GTCGCCTCCCAAGTGTGGGAGGAGAAAACCGGAAAGCCCAGCTGTGACTTTCCAACCCATGACCTTCCACTTCGCGCTGGAACTACTGGCACGCAGTGGGAGGAAGATGACCTCGAGCAACGATTTCCAAAGTTGAGCAAGAAATTTGGGTAACCGTTTGGCCAAACAATCTGTTCACACGGACAGCGCTGCCTGCGGTGGGGGTCTGCCGCTGAGCGAGGGCGTTCGAACCTGCTTACTTACCGAGCATTCGGCAAGCAGATATCAAGTCACCGCAGGTTTACTTCGTTGACTCAGCTCGCCAGCCTACTTGTCTGCTTTTGCGGCCGCTTGCTTGGCTTCGGCAGCCGCAAAATCACCGGCGCTGAAGACTGAGTAGTTGGCGGGATTGAGATGCTTGCGCAGCGCTGCGTTGACCGCATCCGGCGTGAGCGCAGCCAGCTTGGCATCGAGCTCAGCACTGAAGGCCATCTTCCGACCCAAGTACGCGTTGTAGCCGAGCGACCCCAGTAAGGACGGATCTTCACCTCGCGAGCGCTCACGTGCTTTAAGCAGGCCGTCGATGGCATCTTTCAACTCAGCGGCCGACACTCCCTCCTTCAATAGCAGGGCCAACTCGTCGCGAAACGCCGCTTCGACGCGAGTGATGTTCTCTGGCGCCGCGATTGCATACAGCACCTGCCCGCCGCTCTCATCGATGGGGTCGGCAAAGAACTGCGAGGCCACGCTGTAGCTCAAGCCATCCTTTTGCCGCACCCGATCCGCCAGCCGCGATTTCAGTGCGCCGCCACCAAACACATAGTTGCCCGCCAACATGGCTGCGTAGTCGGGATCGCTGTCGTCCATCGGCAGCGACAACGCCATGAAGATCATGGCATTGGCCTTATCGGGGGTTTCGAAACGGCGATTGACCGCAACCACATCACGGTGCGGATCAGCGATACGCACGAATGGCGTGGCCGAGGTCCACTCGGCAAACCGCGCGGCTAAGTCGGCTTTGATCGCGGGCACGTCGAAGTCGCCAACCAAGGTGATTTCGCCGTTGCCGGCCGCATGAAAATCGGCACTGAACTGACGCGCCTCTGCGAGCGTCACTGCACGCAGACTTTGTAACTGCTCGTCAAACGATTGCGAGTACTTGGGATGTCCCTTAGGCCAATGATTGCCATATCGGGACATCTCCAAAATGGCAATGGCGGTGGGCTCAGTGCGTGAGGATTCGACCGCTGTGATGGACTGCGTGCGCAGCTGCTCAAACTCAGATTCGGGAAAGGTCGAATGCTTGAGCAACTCGTCGATCAGCGCGATCAGCTCGGGCAGATGTTCGCGCGTGGTATTCGCATCGATGCTGAGTTGCTGCGCGTCACCCGAAACGGTCAACTGGGCCTTCAACTCGTCCAAGCGGCGGGCGATTTCCTCGCGACTGTACTTTTGACTGCCGCGGCTCAACATCGCGGCGGCAAACTCGGCCGCTTGCGACTTGCCCATCACTTGAGCTTCGCTGCCAAAACGGAATTCCATCGACAGCAGCACGGTGTTGCCACGGGTCTTCTTCGGCAGCAAGACCAGCTTGGTGCCGTTGACCAAAGCCGTGATTTCGGTGCGGGCGTCGATGTTGGCCGGGCTGGGCTCAAACACTTCGCCTGCGGTCATCGCTGCGCGGCCGGCGTAGCCATCGACCAAGCTCGCCACACTGGGTGCCTCGCTAATTTCAGTCCGATCCGTCACTTGGGTGGGAATGAACTGACCGAAGGTACGGTTGCTGGGCTTCAAGTAGTAGGCCGCGACGCGATTCACATCAGCCACGCTGACCGCATCGATGCGATCCCGCTGCAAGAAAAACATCCGCCAGTCGCCTTGCGCGATGGCTTCCGATAGCGAGGTCGCCAGTCGATTGGCGTCGTTCATGGTCAGCTCGACGTCCTTCAACAAGCGACGTTTGCTGTCGTCGATTTCCACTTCAGTAAATGGCGCGTCGGTGCGTGCTTCTATCAACTCAATGAGCTTGGGCCGCAAGTCATCCACCGCGCTTTCTTTCGGCACTTCGGCAAGAAACATCATGTAGCCAGGCTCGGCCAAGGCGAAGCCAAAACCAGCCACAAAAGTCGCCAACTTGTTCTCCACTAGCGCCTTGTGCAGGCGACCGCCGGGTGTATCCGAAAGCGCGGACAGCATTACATCGAGCGGCGCATAGTCAGCGTGACCTGCGGCCGGGCCGTGATAAGCCAATGCAACGTAAGCAGTTTCGCCGACGCGGCGCACCGTCACTTCGCGTTCGCCGTCTTGGGTCGGCTCGCGGGTGTAAGTCGCTTGGATCGGTGCCTCGGGTTTGACCAGCTTGCCAAACGTAGCCACGATTTCAGTCAGCGCACGGGCCGGCTCAATGCGCCCAGCGACCAACAAAGTGGCGTTGTCGGGCCGGTAATGCTCGCGATAAAACGCCTGCAAACGCTCGATTGGCAGATTCTCGATGTCGGCGCGCGCGCCAATCGTCGAGTTGCCATAGTTGTGCCACAGGTGCGCGGTGGCGGCGACGCGATCAATCAACACTCGCGCGGGATTGTTTTCGCCCGACTCCATCTCGTTGCGCACCACCGTCATCTCAGAATCAAGATCCTTGCGCGCGACAAAACTGTTGACCATGCGATCCGCTTCCAGCTCCAGCATCCAGCGCAGAGTTTCGTCATCCGCCGTAAAGCTGCCGAAATAGTTGGTTCGATCAAGCCAGGTGCTGGCGTTGAAACCCACGCCGCGCTTCTTCATCTCGCCGGGGATGTCGGTATGCGTCGGCGTCCCCTTGAACAACAGGTGCTCAAGCAAATGCGCCATGCCGGTCTCGCCATAATTCTCGTGCCGGGAGCCGACCAGATAGGTGATGTTGACGGTCACCGTCGGCTTGCTCGCGTCGGGGAACAACAACACCCGCAGCCCGTTGTCGAGGCGATACTCGGTGATGCCTTCGACGCTCGGACCCACCGTGACGCCGCTTGGCAGATCCAGTGCCTGTGATGGCGATGACAGCAACGCACACAGCGCGAATACAGCGAGTACTAGGCGAAACGAAACACGCATTGAGAGTCCTTAGTGGTCGAAGCGCTTGCTCGGTTGGATGGATCACCGAAGCCGCGAAAGCCGCGAAAGCCGCGAAAGCCGAGCAGCATGCAGCAACAGACGTGATGAGGAAACCTGCCATTGGTCCGCCTGCTACGTGATGAGTTTGGAAACGGCCACTGTGCTTTACTTGAAGCATTCCTTTACTTAATACATTGCTTTACATGTATGATTGCTTTACTTTCGAGGCTCTTCACCCACCTCAGGCAAAGGAGCAAGCCATGCAATCTGTTGAAGCGGTCGTTTCCAGTAAAGGACAAGTCACATTGCCCGCTGCCATGCGCTCCAAGCTCGGCATCAAACCAGGTTCGCACATCCACTTTGAGCTGCGCGAAGGCGAACTGGTGATCAAGCCGGAACTGCCGATGAGCACCTATTACGGCATGTTGAAGGGCTTTGATCTGGGCGACATCGAGCCTGAGAAAGAGCCGGATCGCGAATTCGAATGAATGTCGTAGATGCCTCGGGTTGGATTGAGTTCTTCAAGGCGGGTGCGAATGGGCCCGTCTTCAAGCCAGTGATCGAGGACCACCATCGCCTGCTGGTGCCCACCATCGCCCTTTACGAAGTAAACAAGATTCTAAGCCGCGCCTTGCCGGCAGCGTTGGTGACGCAATGCTTGGACGTGATGCGGCGGGGGCGCGTGCTCGACTTCACCGACGCCCGCGCGATTGCCGCATCCGGGGTCGCTATTCGTTTCAAGCTGGCGATGGCCGATGCGGCGATGTACAGCATGGCGCAGGAGTTTGCGGCCGCGTTCTGGACCCAAGACGCAGACTACCAAGGCTTGACGGGTGTGCATTACTTCGCCAAAGCCGTGACCCGCTAACGACGGTTTGCCGAAACCATTGGGCTCGCGCTCAAAATCCCAGCCCGCACCACTAGGACACCGCGGCATAAATTTCATCAAGGAACTCAAGCGCCGCAACGTCATCCGTATGGCCGGGTTGTATCTGGTTGGGGCGTGGCTGATTACGCAGGTCGTTGGCACCGTGCTGCCGATGTTCGGTGCGCCCGAATGGATGGCGCGCAGCGTGGTGATCCTGCTGGCTATCGGGTTTCTGCCGGCGTTGATCGTGGCCTAGGTGTTCGAGCTGACGCCGGACGGCTTGAGGCGCGAGTCGGCCGTGGTGAATCCGGCTGCCGCTGATCAGGCTGCCGTTAATCAAGACAATGCGTCCGCGGAGTCGGCGACACCGCAAACCGCGCGTCGCATGGATCGGGTGTTACTGCTGGTGATGGCGCTGGCGCTGAGCTTCTTTGCGTTCGACAAGTTTGTGCTGATTGCGGGTCGGATGACGACCACGCCATCGGTTACCACGGGCACGGCGAAGCCCGATGGCGCCAAACGCGCTGACGCTGCCTCTCCATCGAACAGTGCGGCCGGGTCCGCAGCCGCGCCCAAGGACATCGTCCTCGGCGTCGCCGTGCTGCCCTTCGCCAACCTCAGCCCCGATCCCGCCCGGATCAAGCTCTATCGCAACCAGGACATCGATGCCTACCTCGAATTCGGCAAGCGGGCCGGATCATCAATGGATGGCGAGCATGCCAGGCTGCTGGTGCCGGCGCGCTTCGTGCGCGGCGATATCGATGGCGCCCTGGCGGTGTTGCAGGTCGCGGAACAGTCGACCACGCCACGTCAAGCGGCTTCGCTCGCTGCATATCGCGCGGAATTGCTCCGGCTGGCGGGTCGGGAATCCGAAGCCGATGAGCTGGCGCGCAGCGCATTCGAAGCGATCCGTGAGGGCACCGATGTCGAACAACCGCGCGCCGACATCGGTGCCGCGCTCTGGTACGCGCAGGCGGCGCAGATCGCGGCACAAGCCGGCGAGCGGGCGGCGGCTGAAAAGTGGCGCGGCAAGGCGCTGGCCAGCCCGGCGCCGTCGATCGACGAGCGGTCTTCTGTCGCTTCGGCGTTGTCCGCCGCCGCGCGCGGCTTGGGCGATCAGGAGGCGGCTTGGCAGCTGCTTTTGCCGTTCGTCGGCGGTGGCACGCCGGCGTTACTCGCGCCTTGCGCTCGCCCTTCGGGCCGGCGTCGCCGTTCGCTCGCTTCGCTCACAGTCG
>JANNWF010000082.1:0-4371 GCA_031408455.1 Pseudoxanthomonas sp.
CCCCCCCCCCCGGCCCCGCCGCACCCTACACACCAACCCTCATTTTGGTTCGCGCGCCCACCCCCCACCCGCCCTAACCGCGCCCGCACTTGAAATATCTCCCTTCGCTGCTGGCGGCTATATGTCGCTGCGCAGCATCGGTCAGCGCTACACTGCGGGCTGAATCGGGAGAGCCATACATGAGTTTTGAAAGCAGCGACCTGGCGCGTTTGTATCCGCTCGACAGCTTGCGCGAAGAAACGCGCGAGCAATTGGCCAGCGAGTCTGCCTCGATCGAGTTCTCCAAGGGCGAGGTATTGTTCCGCTCCGGCGATATCGACGGCGATACCTTGTACTTGATCGAAGGCGAGTTCGAGGGTGTTTACCCCGACGGCCGCAACAAGAAAACCAGCGCCACCTCCTTGCAGGGTCGCTACCCCATCGGCGAATCACAGCCCCGCCGTTTTACCGCCACGGTGACCTCAAGCAGCGCCCGCGTGCTGCGTCTGGACCGGCGCTATGCGGAAAAAGTGATCGCTTGGGATCAGCTCAGCCGCGGCGATAGCTTTCGCCACTTTGATGAAGGCCCGCAGGGCAACCGCTGGGTATTCCGCCTGCTGCAAAGCCGGGCGTTTCATAAATTGCCAACCGGCAATATCGAGCGCATGTTCCAAGCGTTTGAAGAAGTCGCCGTCAAAGCCGGCGATCTGGTCATTCGCGAAGGCGACCCGGGTGACTATTTCTATGTCATCAAAGAGGGCGCTGCATCGGTTTCGAAACAGCTGGATGGCGCCGACTCCATCGTTGCCTACCTGGTTCGCGGCGATTGCTTCGGTGAGGACGCGCTGCTTGCGAATACGCCACGCAATGCCACGGTCAGAATGATGCAGGACGGCCGCTTGATGCGGCTGGGTCGCAAGCCATTCGAAGAAGTGCTCAAGCCACCGGTGGTCGAGTGGCTAAACGCCGGCCAAGCCGCATTGCTAGCGCGCGGCGGTGCCAGCGTCGTCGATGTCCGCATGCCCAGCGAACACGCGCAACGCGCGATCAAGGGTTCGGTCAACATTCCCCTGTTCCGACTGCGCGAGGACGTCTCGCAACGCTTCCCGCGCTCGGCCAAGTTGATCATCTATTGCAACACCGGCGAACGCAGCGCGGCGGCCGCCTTCATCCTGACCCGCTTGGGTTATGCCGAGGTGTATGCGTTGCAGGGTGGGTTGGGCTCGATGTTGAAGCACGATGCCGGCTAAGCAGGGTTCGCCGAATGCTCGGAACTGCAAAGCCAGCCCCGACTAAGCGGAAAAGCAATCAGGCTGAATCGCCTGTCACGGGAAAATAGCGCCGGATCAAGCCCCCAGCAGCGATGCATCTGATCTTCGTCTTGTCGGTCATCCTGCAGTTCATCTGCCTGGTACACATGGTGCGCAGCGGGCGGCCGTACTGGTGGTTGTGGGTGATCATGCTGGGGTCGTACCTGGGCGTGGCGGTGTATTTCTTCACTCAGATCCTGCCCGAGTTGCAACGCGGTCCGGCCGCCCGACGTGCGGTTCGCAACGTGCAAAAGAAGCTCGACCCCGAGCGTGATCGCAAGCGCATCGCGGCCGAGCTTGCGGTGGCTGATACCGTCGCCAACCGCGCGCGTTTGGCAGAAGCATCGATGACGCTGGGCGATTTCGCGGGTGCCGCGACGTTGTATGAGGGTTGCCTGCGCGGTCAGCACCAAACCGCGCCGGACTTGATGTTGGGACTGGCGCGGGCGCAGTTTGGTGGCGCTGATTTTGCCGCTGCCAAGTCGACGCTAGAGGCCTTGATGACGGCCAACCCCGGCTTTCGCTCGCCCGAGGGGCATCTCTTGTTTGCCCGCAGCTTGGAGGCACTGGGCGACTCGACCGCTGCCTTGACCGAATACGCCGCCTTGGCCGAGGGCTTTCCCGGAGAAGAGGGCCGCGTGCGTTATGCCTTGTTGCTCAAGCGAACCGGCCAATTGAACGAGGCGCACGAGGTCTGCGAACGCGTGTTGAAGCGGGTCAAAGTGGCGCCGCGTTACTACCAGCGCGAAAACAGCGAGTGGATCGAGCTGGCGCGCGCCAGCTTGCCGGCGGGTGGCAAGTAGGCTTTGCTGCACACTTCAATCGTCGGCGAGCACGGGGAGTTTTGCAATTGAAGGCATCAAGGCGCACGCGCCGATGGCTGGTTGCGGGCTTGCTGCTAACCGCAATCGCCGGCTTCCAGCACGAACGCCTAGAAATCGCGGCTGTCTTTGCCGCCAATCACGCGCGATCGCCGCGCACGGTCGAAGATCGATTGCAGGCGTTTGGCGACTTAGCCCGCGAGCGTTTGCGGCCACAGTTTGCCGCTGCGGGGGTTGGCTATCCGGGCCAGCGCGTGAGTCTTGTGGCCTTCAAGGATCAACGCCTGCTGCTTGTATACGCGCAAGCAGCCGACGCCAGTTGGCGGCTCATCCACAGCTACCCGGTGCTTGCGGCCAGCGGCAAGCTTGGTCCCAAGCTGCGCGAGGGCGACGGCCAAGTCCCGGAAGGCATTTATCGAGTGACGTTTCTTAACGCCAACAGCCTGTATCACGTGTCTTTGCGGCTCGATTATCCGAACGCGTTTGATCGCGAGATGGCGCGCGCCGACGGTCGCAGTCAACTGGGCGGCGACATCATGATTCACGGCAAATCAGTATCGATTGGCTGCGTGGCGATGGGCGATGCCGCCGCCGAAGAGCTGTTCACGCTCGCCGCCGATATCGGTCAGCAACGGATGCAAGTCATCATTGCGCCTAGCGATTTGCGGCTCGCGACCACGCCGGAGTTGCCGAACGAACCGGCGTGGGTAAGTGAACTGTATCCACAGTTGCGAGAGGCACTGATGGTGCTGCCGGTTCTGCACGACACTCCGCATAAGCCAGACTGAGGCAAGCCTCGCGTTCGCCATTGGGCTCCCCGTCCTCCGCGCGCAGGCAGTGCCCCCACAGCCAAGGTTTAGCCGCCAGGAACTGGATTCCGGCGTTACTCGCGCTACGCGCTCGCCCTCCGGGCCAGCTTCGCTGTTCGCTCGCTGCGCTCACAGTCGCCGGAATGACGAGCCTTTTCCATCTAGGGTCGTTTCGGCAACAACGCCCTCACCGACGTGATCACCAATAGCAGAGCGCCTTGCGCCAGCAGCCAGCCCAGCCACCCCGCACCGGCCGCAAACGCCAGCACCGAGGTCAACAGCGAGAGCCCGCCCCACAGTATCGAGTAATCGGCTTGGCTGGCATTCGCCTCAAGCCGGCCGGCGTTGAAAAATAGGCTGGCACCGACGATGCACAGCCCAATTTGCAGGTACATGCCAAGACGCCCTGCTCAGTCGCCTGACTCAGTCGCCTGACTCAATCACCAATCGTCAGCAACGAGGCATTGCCACCCGCCGCAGTGGTGTTGACGGTGAGGGTGCGTTCGGTGACGAAGCGCAACAGGTAGTGCGGACCGCCGGCTTTGGGGCCGGTGCCGGAGAGGCCTTCGCCGCCGAAGGGTTGCACGCCGACGACTGCACCAATTTGATTGCGATTGACATAACAATTGCCGACGCGGGCGCGACGAGCGATGCGGTCGATGGTTTCGTTGATGCGGCTGTGCACGCCCAGAGTCAGACCATAGCCGGTCGCATTGATGGCATCGATGACGGCGTCGATTTGCTCGCCGTCAAAACGGATCACGTGCAGCACCGGCCCAAACACTTCGCGAGTGAGTTGCGACAGGTCGGCAATTTCATACGCTCGCGGCGCGAAGAAGCTGCCATTGGCGCAGGCCGCAGGCAAGTCGACTTGCTTGATCAGCTTGGCTTCGGCATCCATGCGCTTGGCGTGGTTTTGCAGAATGGCCAGCGCGTCGCCATCGATCACTGGGCCCACGTCGGTGGCCAACGAGGCCGGATCGCCGACGCTCAGCTCGTCCATCGCACCGGCCAGCATGTGGACCACTTTGTCAGCGATATCGCGCTGCACGAACAGCACGCGCGCGGCGGAACAGCGTTGTCCGGCCGAACCGAACGCCGCGCCGATGGCGTCTTTCACCAATTGCTCCGGCAAGGCGGAGGAATCCGCGATCAAGGCGTTTTGGCCACCCGTCTCGGCGATCAGCACGCCAATGGCGGAATCGCGCGCGGCCATCGAACGGTTGATTGCGCGCGCGGTTTCGGTAGAGCCGGTGAACACCACCCCAGCCACGCGTGGATCGCGAGTCAGCGCAGCGCCGACTTTCACGCCATCGCCGGGCACGTATTGCAACACCGCCGTCGGCACTCCGGCTTCATGTAGCAGCTTGACCGCCGCAAAGCCGACCAAAGTGGTTTGCTCGGCGGGCTTGGCGATCACGCTGTTGCCAGTCACCAGGGCCGCTGCGACTT
>JANNWF010000083.1:0-10301 GCA_031408455.1 Pseudoxanthomonas sp.
GTTGAGATCGATGCGGCTGGCGCCGCCGGCGTGGGTGCCGACCCAGAGCGTACCGCCACGGTCCTGGTAGAGCGAATCAATGTCGTTGTCGGCCAGGCTGTTGGGATCGCGGGCGTCGTGGCGGTAGCGGACCAGCCGGCGCTGGCCGGCGTCCCCACGTAACAGTCCCGCGGCCGTGCCGATCCAGAGTACGCCGCTGCGGTCCTGCAGGATGGCGCGGACCGGATCGCTGATCGGTCCCTGGTCATCGGCCAAGATCTCACGCAGAGGCGTGGTGCCGTCGAGGTGCCAGACTTCCAGGCCGCTGGAGCTGCCGACCCACAGCGAACCCTCGGCATCGACGCGCAGCGCCTGCACGGCGTTTCGCCGCCGGTCGGACTCGGCGTCGCTGTCGACTAAGAAGTGGTCGAAAGTCCCGGCCGTCGGGTCCAAGCGATCCAGTCCGGTGCTCGTGCCGATCCACAGCCGGTCTTGCTTGTCGCGCGCCAGCGCCAGCACGTCATCGTCGACTAGGCTGTCCGCCCGTCCGGGGTCGTGGTGCCAGGATTCGAAGCTGCCGCTGTCGGTGTTCAGGCGCTGCAGGCCACCGGCCGTGGCGATCCATAGCCGCTCGGCACCGCCCTTGCCCGGAGCGTTCTCGGCAACGATGGCACGGACATGCAGGAAGCCGCTGCCGCGTTGCTGCGACGACGGTGGAACGAAGCGCTGGAAACTGCGCGAATCCGCGTCGTAGCGCATTAGCCCGCCACCACGGGTGCCGACAAAGATGCGCCCGGCGCTGTCCTCGTGCAGAGCCGTGACGAAGTTGTCTGCGAGGGAGCCGGCCTGGTCGGGCTCGCTGCGGAAGGCGAGCACGCGATAACCGTCGTAGCGCCCCAGGCCCGATTGCGAGCCGAACCAGAGGAAGCCGCGGCGGTCCTGCAGAATCGCGGTGACGCTTTCCTGAGGCAGGCCTTGTTCGACGCCGAGGTGCTCGAAGTGCAGGCTGTTGGCGCTTGCGGCTTGGCCCACGGCGCAGACCAGCGCGAGGCCGATCGCAAGGATGGCCCCCCACCCGCTGCCACGATGCACCCTTGGCATGCCGCCCCCTCCAGCGATCCGGGACCATGCTCGCATATCGGAGCGGCACCGGCGAAATGCCAGGGCAGGCTGGTCAGGCTCCGGCGCGCACGGCATGCTCGCACCGTCACGCCTCGCCTTTGCCCGCTGTCTTTCCTGCCCGTCGTGGTAGCGGTGCCGGACTCACTGGCCCGCGATGTCAGAGATGGGCAATCCAATGCAGCTTCATTCTCATTTTTTGCGCCTCGCTCCAGCGCGAGAAAAAGCCCTCAGGTGACTTGAAGCGTGCTCCGAGCGCGGTTCTGCCTCATCGCACCGCAGCGAAGCGGTGGAGCCGCGGCCGCACTCGGTCCGGGCCTTGAGCCGCGCGCGGCCGCGGCAATCAGGTGCACACTGGCGGCCGGGCTTCACGCAGGAATCCGCAGCGCAGGGGGCGCGGCGGGCTTGGGGCCGGAGATGAGGCATGCTCGACGAACGCACGGTGGTGGTGATGATGGCGCTGACCCACGCCTTGCTGGCGCTGGTCGCGGTCAGCCTGCGCGCCGGCCACCGCGAAGATGTGCGCGGGATCGGTCTGTGGTCGCTCACCCTCGCCGGGAATGCCTGTGGGCTGCTGCTGGTGGCCTATTCGATCGCGCTGCCCTGGGGGCCGCCGCAGCTGTTGCCGAATCTGTTCTTCCTGCCGTCGGCAGCGCTGCTCGGCGTCGCACTGCAGTATTTCTTCGGCGGCTCGGCGCGCATTCCGTACTGGGTGGTTGCGACCGTTCTGGCCTATGTGCTTGGTGGATTTCTTTCGGTCCGCGCCGAAGATGGCCCGTGGCGCGTGGCGGTATTCATCGCGCTGTACGGCGCTTCGATCAGCATCGGCATCCGCATCGTGGTAGGTAGTCCAGAGCTGCGCCACGGGCTCGGCGGGAAGGTCGTGCTGGCCGGCCTGGTGGTGCTGGCTGCGGCGGTGGTAGTGCGGGTAGGCATCATCATCGGTGGCGGCGTGGCAATCCTGATGTCGGGTTCGTCCGAGGGCCTGCTGTCGTTGTATCTGATCGGGAACCACGGCGGACTGGTGCTGATCACCCTCGGCGTAATCCTGCTGGCAGCCGAACGGATGCGGCGTCGGCTGGAGGGATTGGCCAATTTCGATGCGCTCACCGGGGTACTCACCCGACGCGGATTCACCGCGCTGGCCGGGCCTGCCGTGGCCAGCGCACGCCGCGAAAGGCCCTCGGTGGGCTTCGTGGTCGGCGATGTCGACTGGTTCAAGGCGGTCAATGACCGTCATGGCCATCAGGCCGGCGACGCGGTGCTGGCCATGGTCGGTCGGGTGCTGCAGGCGCAATCGCGGCCCGGCGACCTGGTCGCGCGCTTCGGCGGCGAAGAATTTGCCGTGCTTTTGCCGAATGCCGATCTGGCCGAGGCGCATCAGGCCGGCGAACGCATCCGTCGCAGGATCGAGGCCGAGACCGTGCTCCACGACGGTCGCGAACTGCGGGTGACGATGAGCCTCGGTGCCGCCGCCCTGCCGGCGGACAGCGCCTCGGTCGATGCCCTGTACTGCCTTGCCGATGCTGCGCTGCTGCGGGCGAAGTCGGCAGGGCGGAATCGGGTGGAGTCAGCGGACGCCCAGGCCGCCCACCCGGGATAAGGTCGACCGCACCCGGGCTTCGGGCTGATCAGGCCCTGGGCAGGGTGAACATGAAGCCGATCCCGCCGATCAGTACGGCACTGCCAATGCCCAGAAAGCCCCAGCGCATCCGGGTCTTGAACACCAGCGACAAGTCGGCGAAGAACAGCCCGACGGTCTGAATCACCGACGACAGCGAAAACTTGTCGCCCACCGAATTGGCATTGCGTGTGGAGTCAAGCAGGCCGTCGGCGCGCTTGAACTCGGCTTCGCTGCCGGCGAACAGGGCTTCCTCATAGCTGTCCGCATCGTCGAGATCGACCTCCAGCGCCTAATGCAGCGCCTCATCCTCGACTACCTGATCGCCCTCGCTGTCGCAGGCGGTCTTGACCTCGGCGGGCAGCCCGAGCGCGGCGTAACTTCCTATGAAATTCAAACGCCCTTTTCTAGGTGTCTGTCGGGTAGGTGGTGGCCGCGTCAGCGCCGGTTTGGGCAAGGATCGGACCGGGCCTGCGCAAGCGCGCTACGGCATCACGTGGGCGCGCAGCCTGGTCATCTGTGGCCATTTCTCACTGAATCCCGGCATTGGGCCAAGCGCGCCCCTGCGGGATTGTCGCCGCATCTGATGGCTGTTGGTTTTCGCGGTTGGGAGGCGTGGCCGATCTTGCGACTACGCGGCCATGGCCACGGCCGGTGGCCCAATGGCGGCGTCGCCGACGATTTGCGCGGAAGCGGGCGACGCTGCCACCACCGCTACGAGGGAGTCATGTCGAACGGCCAGTAGGGTCGCCCGAGAACGCGGCGCACGATGGCAAGGCCGGCGAGTGGCATCCACAGCAGCACCAGCAGGCTGAGCCCGCCACCGACGTACAGCCCGAGTACGCGGTGGCCGTAAAACGACAGGTTCAGCGCGCTGCTCTGCGGGTCATCGATGAAGCTCTGGGCCTGGGCAAGCACGTCGTCCATGCGGCCGATCTCGATCATTGCGCTGGCGCCTTCGCTGGGCGCTTCGCCGATGAAGTGGATAACCGCGTTGTCTTCGGTGTAGCCGCGCCGGTGCAGCTCGTTGGCGTGCTTGCTGAGCTGGGCGTTGTAGCCCACCCGTTCGCCGGAGCTAACCTCCAGTTCTACCCGCTGCACACGCTGTTCGTGCTGGCACCAGTAGGGGATGACGAACAGCGTATGCGCGCAGAGGGTGACCTGTACTCCGGCGGCGTCACGCTGCAGCGCTATGGTTGCGCGTGGCGCCACCGCGGTGAAGCTTGCCGGGAAGATGACGAAGAACAGGAACAGTCCGAAGTGGGTGGTGAAGTCGCCGCGTTGGCGGCGTGGGGGCGTAGAGACGGTCATGGGCAGGGCGCTTGGGCGGCAGGTGGGTGGAAAGGAATTGGGTCTGCCTGCTGGAAGCGCTGTCCGGTTGGATAACCCGCCCCAGGCGCTGGCCGACCTGAGCGGCAACAGGCTCGCACACCGTCATGGTGGGCGTCACTGTCCGCCCTGACAGCGGACGTTCGTGCGAGGGCATGCCTGCAACAGACGTCGCCCGATATGACTCGCGCGGCCGCCTCATCGCGGACGCGGCATGCGGGCTATGTTTGCGGCAACTTCGGCTGACGGCGTCGGACCATGCGAACTGCGCTGCTGCTTGTGGGTGATGGCAGGCCGTCTGCCGCCTTCCATGGCGTCACCTGCGAATGACCGCTTTCACCTTTTTTGCCGATGTATTTGAGTGGCTCTTGTGGGTCAAAGGGTGCCAGCCAGATTCAACCCTCGGGCAGCGATTAACCGCCAGCAGTGGCGCGCATGAGAATTGCGGCAGGTCGTTGCCGAGAGCGCTGCGGTTACCAGCGATCGATGGCTGTCCCAGACTCAGTCCCAGGTTCAGTCAAAGAAAGCCGATTGTGCGCCGACATGGCGGTCCCGTACTCGGCGCTATCCCGGACTCGCTTGTTGGCCCAGGGCCAGTCTGTAGTCGGCGCGGGCCGATGGGATGCCGCAGGCTGGCGCCTCGCACTGCAAGTGGGCACGATGGGTGCGCCTTCCTTCATGCTGCGGTGATTCCATGCGCCTGCCCGCGATCTACCTGCTCGGCACACTGCTGCTGGGCGTCGGCAATAGCCATGCGCTCGGTCCCGCGGCGCCTGCCACCACCACCACCGCCATGCGCCATGCCGTCGTGGCCGACGACGGTCACACGCTCTCGCTTTGGGGCAAGGTGCCGCCCGCACCGCACGGCGTCATCCTGCTGTTGCATGGGCGCACCTGGAGTGCGCTGCCCAACTTCGACCTGCAGGTCGCCGGAACGCCACGTTCGGTGATGGATGCGTTCGCACATGCCGGCTATGCGACTTATGCGCTGGATCAGCGCGGCTACGGCGCCAGCCCGCGCGACGCCAGCGGTTGGCTGACGCCCACACGCGCCGCGGCTGACGCACTGGCCGCAGCGACCCTAGTGCGCCGCCGGCATCCCACGCTTGCCGCGCCGGTGGTGGTCGGCTATTCGATGGGCTCCCTTACCGCGCTGTTCACGGCGCAACAGCACCCACGCGCTTTTTCGAAGCTGGTGCTCTACGGCTTCCCAGTGGATATCGACCAGGTGCAACTGCGCGGTTCCGACTCGGAGGCGGACATGCCTGCTCGCACGGCAACCAAGCCGGAGGCCGCCGGCGAGGACTTCGTCGTCGCAGGCGCAGCGCCGAAAGCCGTGGTCGACGCGTACATCGCCCAAGCCATCGCCGCCGACCCGGTACGGGTCGATTGGCGACAGCTCGAGGAGTTCCGTTTCGACCCCGGCAAGGTCTCGACGCCGACCCTGCTACTACAGGGAGTCGCCGACGGTTACGTCAAGCCGGACGCTGCCGCCCGCCTGTTCACCCGCCTCGCCACGCCGGACCGCAGCTGGGTGGTATTGCCCGAAAGCGACCATGCAGCCCACGTGGAAAATGCGATGCCGGCCTGGGTCGACGCCATCCTGGATTTTATCGAACGGCCACGCCCGGGACTGGAATCGCGTTGAATGAGCGACAGACCGTCGATCTGGAGACAGTCAGCCGGGGCTGCATCGATGGCCGGCCGCCTGCCGCCTTCAATGGCGTCACCTGCGAATGACCGCTTTCACCTTTTTTGCCGATGTATTTGAGTGACTCTTGTGGGTCGGTTTCCGGCCAGTCGGGAGTAGCGGATGACTGATCAACTGTCCCGGTCGATTGATCAAACTCAAGCCGTCGAGTGATGCGATTCTCCCGGCGCACGCGGCGGAGCAAGCTCCGTTCTACCAGAGCGTATACGCGCCGCTTTGGCCCTTGTAGAGCCGAGCTTGCTCGGCTGCTGTTTCCGGACAAGCGGCCTGCTGACCACGCAGGATTCCGCCGCACGCCGATTTAGCCCGGCGTCGGCTCGCGCGGAATCTGAATACTGAAATACACACCCTGCCCCGGCGCGCTATCGCACTCGATGATGCCGCCCAAGCCTTGGGTCACCAAGTTGAAGACGATGTGCATTCCGAGGCCAGAACCGCCTTGGCCGCGGCGGGTGGTGAAGAAGGGCTCGAATATGCGCAGCCGCGATTCTTCGGTCATACCGCTGCCGTTGTCGGCATAGGTCAGCAATACATGAGTGGCCTTGAGCGAGGCTTCGATCCGAATCTCACCTGGCTCCTCGGGCCCAAAAGCGTGGACCAGCGTATTCATGACCAAGTTGGCCAACACTTGATAAATCGCACCCGGCAAGGTGACGAAGCCGAGATCCGGAGGACAGTCGACAATGATGCGGTGCCGCGCACGCTTCAACGCCGGCCGCAGCGAAGTCAGAATTTCATCGATGTACTGCGCCAGCACGATGTGGCGGCGAGCCTCGCTGCTTTGATCGACGGCCACCTGCTTGAAACTCTTGACCAATTTGTCGGCGCGTTGCAGGTTGCGCAGGATCAATTCTGAGCTCTCACGCGCGGTGCTCTCGTAGGCATCCAGATCGGAGCGCTTAAGTTCGCCCGATTCCAGCTGTCGGCGCAGCCGCTGGGTTTCGCCCTGCAAGTGCGAGGCGGCGGTCACGCTGATGCCCAATGGCGTATTGATTTCATGTGCCACGCCGGCCACCAAGCCGCCCAGTGCCGCCATCTTTTCGGAATCGACTAACTGCCGTTGCGCCAACTTCAGATCCGCCACCGTGCCATGCAGGGTTTCATTGGAGCGCGTCAACGCGGCGGTACGCTCTTCGACTCGCTGTTCCAGTTCCCGGTTAAGTGTTTGCAGGCTGATTTCCCCGTTCTTCAATTCGGTCACGTCGCTGACCGTGCCGGCTACGCGCAACGCGCGTGCGGCGGCATCTCGTTCAACAATACGGCCACGCGAGCGTAGCCACCGCCACTCGCCGGCGGTATCAAGAACGCGATAGTTGACTTCGAACACTTCGGTCTCGCCGCGCAAATGTGCGGTCAGCGCGAGCACTGGCAAGTGGCGGTCGTCGGGATGAATAAAGCGCAACAGGTCAGCCGCGCGAATAAATGTTTCCTCACGTGGCGCGGCCAAAAATGGCAGCGGATTGATGCGCTTCATCGAATCAGTGCGCAGATCCAGATCCCATAGTTCGTCGCCGGTACCCCACAGCGCCAACTTGAGTCGCGCCTCACTATCTCGCAGCCGATCTGCGGCGCGCTCGCGCTCGCGCCAGCGACTGCGTATCTGCCAGACAAATCCCAGCAGCAACATGCCGCCGAGCACGACGTAGCCGATCCGCGCCAATGGATGGGTGGCGGGTGACGAATCGACGGTGAGCGCGGTAACCGATTCCGGCCCAGTCAAGGCTCCAATGGTGGCTTGCACTCGGAATTGGTAATTGCCTGTCGGCAGGTTGGTATAGGCGGCGAAGCGTCGCCGCGGCTCGCTGTACACCCAGTCACTATCGAGTCCATCCAAGCGATAGCGATAGCGCAAACCTTCCGGCGCATTCAGCGCCAGCGCCGAGAATTCGAAGCTAAGATCGCGCGCCGGATGGCGCAGGCGCAGGCTGCCATCGTGGCGAACGCGGTCGGCCAAACGCAGCGAATCCTGATCCAGATCAGGTGCTGCCAAACTGCGGGCGCGAGTCAGCACAACGCGGCCGGGCGAGCGCCGCGCGGTCAAACGATCAGGATCAAGAATAGTGACCCCGCGCAACCCTCCAAACGCCATACTGCCGTTGGGCAGGCGTGCTCGGCTGCCGACAAAATAACCACCCGTCTGCGCACCGTCTCGGCCGCCGTAGTTTGCGCTCTGCCAGAGCTCAGGGTTGATCCTGCTCAGCCCCGCCGTCGTACCCGCCCAAAGCTGGCCGCTGGCATCCTCAAACATACTGCCGATCGCGTCCGAGCCCAAGCCATCCGCTCGCGTCAGCCGGCGAAATCGAGGTATGCCGCCGGCCATGGATTCAACCCGATTGACGCCGCCGCCCTGAGTGCCTGCCCAGAGTTTGTGGCGGCTGTCTTCAAACAACACGGTGACCGCATTGCTGCTCAAAGACGTGGGATCGCTAGGCTGCGACTGCACCCCTTCAAAGCGACCCGTTTTGCGATCCAGCAGGTTGATGCCGCCGGGCCGCAAAGCCACCCAGAACTGGCCGCGACTATCCTCAAAGACGCTATTGTTGTTGTCGCTGCTGATCGAAGTGGGATCATCTGGATTGTGGCGATAGTGGACAAACTCTTGGCAGCCGCTGCACAGCCGGTCAAGGCCAGAATCGAGCGTGCTGATCCAAAGCGTGTTCTCAGTGTCTGCGTACAAACTGACCAGTTGGTCGTTAGCCAGGCTATTTGGGTCGTCAGGCTGATGACGAAAACGATCAAAACCGCGGCCGTCGGCGCGCATTCGATTCAAGCCACCGCCACGCGTTGCAACCCATAACCTGCCTTCGCGATCAAACGCCAAGTGCTGGACGAAGTTGTGCGAGAGGCTGTTCGGATCCTTGGGATCGTGCAGAAACCGCTCAACCACGCCGAGTTGCAGATCAAAACGCACCAACCCACCGGTACTTCCCTGACCCATCCACAAACTGCCGTCGGCAGCAGACAAAAGGGCGGAGACAACATCGGAGGGCATTGCCGCGGGTTGCGATGGGTCGCTGCTGATCGACAGGAACGATTCGGTGGCCGGATCGAGCAAGGCCAAGCCCTCAGTCCAGGTGCCAAACCACAGCAAGCCGTTGCGATCCTCAAACAAGGTGTGCAGCCGGCCCGTCGGCAGGCCACCGATGCTGGTGGGTCGAGGGTGCCAATTGCGCAATTGGGTGCGGTCGGCGGAGAGGCGGGAAACCCCGTTGTTATTGGCGATCCAAAGCCTGCCAGCGCGATCAATCAACAGGCTGCGAGTGGCGTCATCGCCCAATCGCCGACCCTCGTCGCTGCCGCGGTGAATGCGTTCGATCAGTTCGGCATTGGCGGAATAGTGGAAAACGCCACGCTCCGTACCCGCCAGCCACAGGCTGCCATCAACGTCATCGAGCAAGTCATACGCATCCACTGCGCGACCTTCGGCGTCAGCGAAAACGGAACCACACGCAGCCAAGCCTTGGCATCGCCAAGCGCCGTTGCGAGCGGCAATCAACAGATCCCCTTGACGACTCACGCGCAGGCTACGCACCGGCCCGGTCGCTTGGCCAATTCGCAAGTCCAAAGCTTCCCAGCCTTCGCCTTGCTGGCGTTGAATGAGGCCGCCGGCACTGGCAACCAGCAGCCCGACGCGTTCATCCCACAACAAGGCTTCGATTTGCTCGAACGACACCCGATCGCCATTGCTAAGCTCTCGGGATGCGCGCGTTATTGAGCCATCGCGCGGATCGCGACGCGACAGTCCTCCCGATTGGGTGCCTATCCACAGTACGTCGTCGCCATCGACCGCGAGCGCCGAAATGTGATTATCGGAAAGGCCAGCCGCCGAATGGGTATCACGACGAAATACTTCGAACTCGTGGCCGTCGTAACGACTTAGGCCGTCTTGCGAACCAATCCACAAAAACCCATCTCGATCTTGGGCGATGGCACGCACCGTCGGCTGCGCCAAGCCTTCTTCGATTCCAAGCGCAAAAAATCGTACCCGTTCCACGCCTGGGCCGGTGTCTTCTGTCACGGGCTCCGTCGCCAACGCCGCGCCGCTGATCAAGCCGCCCACCAGTATGGCGCGGGCGCATGCCAACGGGCAGCGCACCTTGCCCAATGCGGAAGGAAGTCGGAACAATACTGGCATGGGTGAAGGCTACTCCGAGCCAACAATTCTGCCCACCGCGACGATGCGAGCTGTGGAAAGCCAACATCTACTGCGCCCAGGAGCGTGGTGGCTGCAGACCGGGCGCGCTGCGATAATCGCCAACTTCGCCCCCGTCATCACTGGAACTGCAATGACTAGCATCGTAATCGTCGGCGCCAAGCGCACAGCGATTGGTTCGTTTCTTGGCCAGTTCACTGGCGTCCCAACGCCAACGCTGGGCGCTACCGCCATTCGAGCCGCTGTCGCGCAAGCGGGGCTGGCCGCTGATGACATCGGTGAAGCGATCATGGGCTGTGTATTACCGGCGGGCCTTGGTCAAGCGCCCGCGCGGCAAGCGGTATTGGGCGCTGGCCTGCCTACGGCGGTCGGCTGCACCACCATCAACA
>JANNWF010000084.1:0-2030 GCA_031408455.1 Pseudoxanthomonas sp.
CCCGAATGCGCCGACCGGGCACAGCATCGAGCAAGCCATCACCCTCGCCGATGCCGCCCTGTATCGCGCCAAACGCGAAGGCCGCGATCGGGCGATACGCATCGAATCTGGTGAAGTTGGCGAGGAACAGATCCACCGCACCGTGTTGCGCGAAGCGCCAGCGAACTAGCCACGCCCCCGCTCTTGTAGAGCGTAGCTTGCTCCGCTGCTTTGCAACCAGCCGCCGCGAAATCCTACAGCAGCGGAGCAAGCTCCGCTCTACAAAAGCCGCTGGAGCTGCGACCTCAGAGCACGCGCCAAGCACCACTGCCCAGATCGCCCAAGTGATGCTCCCCAATCGCCACCCGCACCAGCCGCAAGGTCGGCAATCCAACCGCAGCCGTCATCCGCCGTACCTGCCGATTGCGACCTTCGCTGATTTGAATTTGCAGCCAGTGATCGGGCACGCTGAGACGCATCCGCACCGGCGGTACACGCGGCCACAGCCAATTCGGAGCCATGACGCTTTCAACTTCAGCAGGCCGAGCCGGTCCATCGTTCAAAACCACCCCCGCCCGCAATGCCGCCATCGCCTGCTCATTCGGCGCCCCCTCCACCTGCACCAGATAGGTCTTGCTCACCTTGTGCCGCGGATCAGTCAAACGATGCGCGAGGCGGCCGTCGTCCGTCAGCAGCAACAAACCTTCGGAATCGAAATCCAATCGCCCGGCCGGATACACATTCGCCGGCAAGCCAAAACCCGCCAACGTGGCCCTCGGCGGCTCGCTTCGATCCACGAACTGGCAAAGTACCGCGAACGGTTTGTTGAGGGCGATGAGCATTTGGATCCAAGCTGCGGGCAGATGTGCCAATTTGTTGGCACTAAGCCCAGCGTCTAAAGCCCCTCTCCCTCCGGGAGAGGGGTTGGGGAGAGGGGTTGGGGAGAGGGTACGGACTTGCCTCGAACTCCATCAATCGCATCGTCCCCAAGAGCCGCAGACACTGCGCCAACTGCTGCAGAGAGTTGACCCGAAAAGTTGCCCAAAGCCAATCATGCCTCGGCATCCTTCGCCCACCAATACGCTAGTGTCCGCAGCGAACAATCCACGTCCGGCGAATTCGAAAAAAATGCAGCAACCCTTGTTCTTGACCCTCCTGCTCGCAGTCATAAGCGCCCCAACGTCAGCCACACCCAACTGTCCCGACCTGCAAGGCCACTACCGCGTCGACGGCTTCGGCCCCGTGCTTGGCGATGCACTCGACGTGCTTGTGCTGGGCACAGCCGGCTTCACCGACAGCGAAGTAAAGATCACTGGCAACGCGGCGCAGTCCTTGGGTTTGTGGGTGAGAAGCGGCGCGAGCGGCCCGATGTCGAGCCAGCCCATCCGGACCCTGAAGAACGGCGTGGACCAGGACTGCGCCGGCGGACAACTGACGTTCCGGAACGACGCGCCAGCGACCAGAAAGATCGATGAGGACTATCTCGAAGGCCGCTCGATACTGCACTTGACGCGCTCCGGCACCGGCTTGGCCCTCGCCACCGAGTTCCGCGGCAGAGAGCACGTGGACTTGTACAGCTACGAGTCCGCGCGCATCAGCGTCCCGAAGCTGGGCACCGGCCGCACCATTAACGAACGGATCCGCTGGCCGAGCATCGATGAGCCGCGACCGGTGGTCGAAACCTACGTGCCTACGCCGGAGTCGGCGCGAGTCGTCGATCTGCGTCGGCAACTCGATGCGTTGACGGCTGGCGCGGTTCGGATCGGCGGGCTCAGTGAAAGTGGTGGCCGAGTACGGGCCAGCTTGAGCGCCTCGCGGTCCGAAGAAGTGATCGCCTTTGAAGACAGCCTGCGCGAAGCGGGCCTTGTCTACAGCGTGACCCGCGCCCCGATCTGGTCAGGCAGCCAATACAGCATGGAGTTTCTGTTTCCACCCACAGCGAGTGTCGGAGCGGGCAACTGGCATCCCAGCGTATTCCGCGTCGCCCACGAACTCGAACGGTTGCAGCACCCAATGGTCAGCGTGAGCAAGGTGAGCGACGAGGGCGACAG
>JANNWF010000085.1:0-5645 GCA_031408455.1 Pseudoxanthomonas sp.
GCCGCATCGAACGCATCGATCCTAACCTGGATGCGCTGCCCGATCAGCAAGTGGACGACGCTGCTCTGCTGAGCTTCCTGCCCGCCAAGATCCACGACCAAGTCCACTTCCGCGAACCGGGAAAACACCACAAAGGCGATATCGCCAGTGAATCTGCGGCGGCGGTGGCCGGTGGCATCACCGGCTTCATGGAGATGTGTCATGCGCCGGCTCAGTTATTCGATGTGGAAGAGCGTGGCTTCCTGCGTGAAGGCTACTTTGCCGATCTAGTGCTGGTCGATCCCAACGCCCCGTTTGTCGTCGAGCGCGAGCACTTGTTGTATCGCTGCGGCTGGTCGCCATTTGAGGGTCGCCGCTTCCATTCGCGCATCGCCGCAACGTGGCTGAACGGCTATCGTGTTTGGGACGGCGAGCGTTTATGCGGCGAGCCGGTGGGCGAACGCCTGACCTATCGTCGGCATTGAACCGGTCCCGGATGGCCATCTATTGGCGGATGGTGTGCGGATGGTTGGTGATTGGGTTGGCGAGTACAAGTTTCGCCAACGAGCCATCGCATGTCAGCCTGCCAAGCCTTGATGTACCAAGCGAAGCGGACCAAGGCAGCCTGGTGGTGGGCCGGACTGAGAACGCGGCGCGAGTAAAGCTCGGCGAACGCATGCTGCGGGTCGATAGTGAAGGACGGTTTGTTTTCGGGATCGGCCGCGACGAACCCGGCCCCATCAAATTGCAGGTCAGCGACTCGCGAGGCGGGGTGCGCCTCGTCGAAATGAAGGTAAATCCGCGCGTTTGGCCGACCGAGCGCGTAAATGGTGTGGCACAGGAAACGGTGACTCCCACGCCCGCCAAGGCCGCGCGCATCGCCCGCGAACAAGCTGCGGTCGCGCTTGCTCGCCAACGCGACGACGCGCGCAGCGATTTCGCGACCAGCTTCCAATGGCCAATCAAGGGCCGAATCAGCGGTGTGTTCGGAAGCCAGCGCATCTACAACGGCGAGCCCCGATCTCCGCATAGCGGTCTCGATGTGGCAGCGGCCAGCGGTACCATCCTGCGCGCCCCTGCGGCGGGCCTAGTTACCTTTGCTGAGCCTGACCTCTACCTCACTGGTGGCACCCTGTTGATCGACCATGGCCACGGCGTCAGCTCAGTGTTTCTGCATTTAAGCCGAATTGATGTGGAGATAGGACAACGCGTTGCTTCTGGACAAGCCCTTGGTGCCGTGGGCGCCACCGGCCGCGCCAGCGGTCCGCACATGCACTGGGGCCTGAACTGGTTCGACGTCAGGCTCGATCCAAGCTTGTTGCCCGGAATCAAGGCGCAATAATGCGTGGCCCGGCGGCTATAATTTCGGTCGCATCGAGGTAACAGCAACCGGCGTTCCACCAAGCACTCAACCAAGACCCCGCTCGCTACTCGGGCCGTGGGCAAGGCCTATCGTGACCAGTTCAATCACCAGCTTGATCAGTAAATTCCGCCAGTCCTCGCACATCTCCGGCGGCAACGCCGCCTTTGTTGAAGACTTGTACGAGCAATATCTGATTGCGCCGACCAGCGTGGGCAGCGCGTGGCAGGCGTACTTCGACCAACTGCGTGGGCGCGAACGCGGCGACGTCGCTCATTCGGCGGTGATTCGCCACTTTGAGCAAGCAGCAAGGCGACCTCGCACCCATGCCAGCGCCGCACCAGTTGATAACGATGCCGCGCGCAAGCAAGGTGGCGTGCTGAAGTTGGTCACCGCATTTCGCTCGCGCGGCCATTTGCACGCAAACCTTGACCCCCTAGAGATGGCGCAAAAGCAGGACGCGCCCGATCTGGATCTGCCCTTCCACGGCTTGTCCCCAGCCGATCTCGACAGTGAATTCAGCACCGGTACCTTTGGTGGGCCCGAGCGCATGCGCTTGCGCGACCTCATCGGCCATCTGAAAGCGAGCTACAGCAATTCGATCGGCGCCGAATTCATGCACATCGCCGATGCGCCGCAGCGGCGCTGGCTGTACGAGCGGCTGGAGCGCGCCGGCGGTAGCAGTGGTCTAGACGCCGCAGCACGCGAACGCGTGCTGGAGAAGCTCACGGCAGCGGAAGGCATCGAGCGCTACCTGCACACCAAGTACGTAGGTCAGAAGCGCTTTTCGCTGGAAGGCGGCGACAGCTTGATTCCAGCGATGGACGAACTGGTGCGCCGAGCCGGCACGGATGGCGTGCGCGAAATGGTCATCGGCATGGCCCATCGCGGCCGCATCAATATGCTGATCAATGTGCTGGGCAAACCCGCGCACCAACTCTTCGCCGAGTTTGAAGGCCGCCACGATGGCCCCGGCGACCCGGCGCACTCGGGCGATGTGAAATATCACATGGGCTATTCGTCCGACGTGTTGACCCCCGGCGGGCCGATGCATCTGGCGTTAGGCTTCAATCCGTCGCATCTGGAAATCGTCGATCCGGTGATCACCGGCAGCGTGCGTGCGCGGCAAACCCGTCGTGGCGACCGCGAGCGCCGGCAGGTATTGCCCGTGCTGATCCACGGTGACTCGGCTTTTGCCGGCCAAGGCGTGGTGATGGAGTTGCTGCAGATGTCGCAGGCGCGCGGCTTCGCGGTGGGCGGCACAGTGCACATCGTGATCAACAACCAGGTCGGCTTCACCACCCATCGGCCTGACGACACGCGTTCGACCCTGTACTGCACCGATCACGCCAAGATGGTCGGCGCGCCGATTCTGCACGTCAACGGCGACGATCCCGAAGCCGTCGTGTTCTGCACCCAATTGGCATTCGATTTCCGGCAGAAGTTCCGCAAAGACGTGGTCATCGACCTGGTTTGCTATCGCCGCCACGGCCACAACGAAGCCGATGAGCCGGCCGCCACTCAGCCGCTGATGTACCGCAACATTCGCGCTCGCAAGACCACGCGTGAGTTGTATGCCGAGCGTCTGGCTGCCGCTGGCGTGGTCGCCGCTGATGCCGCCAAGGCGCTGGTGGATGAGTATCGCGATGCCATGGATCGCGGTGACCACGTCGTGGAGCTGGTCAGCGGTGTGGTTGACGAGTTCGCTGTCGATTGGAGCCCGTATCTCAAGGGCACGCTGGAGTCACCCGCTGAGACCCGCGTCGGCGAGGCTGCCCTGCACCAGCTGGCCGTGCAGATCAACCGCACGCCGGCTGACACGACCCTGCATCCACGCGTTGCCAAGGTCTATGAGGATCGCCGTAAGATGGCGGCCGGCGAGCTCTCGATGGATTGGGGATTCGCTGAAAACCTGGCCTACGCGACCCTGCTGCGCGAGGGCTACAAGCTGCGCCTGGTCGGTCAGGATTCCGGTCGCGGCACCTTCTTTCATCGCCACGCAGTGCTGCACGATCAGGAGACCGGCAACACGGTAACGCCGTTGCGTGAACTGGTTGCCAATCCCGAGCACGTGACCATCATCGATTCGCTGCTTAGCGAAGAAGCCGTGATGGCATTCGAGTATGGATTTGCCACTGCCGATCCCACCACGTTGACCATCTGGGAAGGCCAGTTCGGCGATTTTGCCAATGGCGCGCAAGTGGTGATCGATCAATTTCTCACTTCAGGCGAGGCCAAATGGGGGCGTTTGTGCGGACTGGTTCTCTTCCTGCCGCATGGCTATGAAGGCCAAGGCCCGGAGCACAGCTCTGCCCGGCTTGAGCGCTTCCTGCAAATGTGTGCACTGGAAAACATCCAAGTCTGTACACCGACCACGCCGGCACAGATGTTCCACATGCTGCGCCGGCAGATGAAGCGGCCAACCCGCAAACCGTTAGTGGTAATGACGCCGAAATCGATGCTACGCCATCGGCTGTCGGTGTCTACGCTAGCCGACCTGTCTCACGGCAGCTTCCAGCGGGTGATTCCCGATGCGTTTGCGGCCGATGCCAAGGCCGTCAAACGCATTGTGGTGTGCGCCGGCAAGGTCTATTACGACCTGTTGGAAGACGCCGAGAAGCGTGCGCTTGGCAACGTCGCCATTGTCCGCATTGAGCAACTATTTCCGTTCCCACGGCCGGAATTGATCGATGAGTTCAAGCGCTTCGCGAATGCGCGCGAGGTCATTTGGTGCCAGGAAGAGCCACAAAATCAAGGCGCTTGGTATCAGATTCAGCACCACTTGCGCGCCAGTCTGCAAGGCAAGCAGCGGCTTAGCTACGCCGGCCGCACGCGCTCGCCTGCACCGGCTTGCGGTCACTTTGCGACGCACGTCAAAGAGCAAGCCAAACTGGTCGAAGACGCCTTAGTCAGTCCGCTTGCCGATGCTGACGTTGACGCCTGAGCGCGTCATCCTTAGCTACCACCACTCGTTCTTTCCACTCACATCGTTAGTCAAGGTCACTTTTCATGAGCACTGAAGTAAAGGTCCCAGTCCTGCCCGAATCCGTTTCTGATGCGGTAATCGCCGCGTGGCATAAGAAAGCCGGCGACGCGGTCAAACGCGATGAGAACTTACTGGATCTGGAAACCGACAAGGTGGTCTTGGAAGTGCCTTCACCGGTCGATGGGGTGCTGCGTGAGATCAAGTTTCAAGCCGGCGACACCGTGACCAGCCAACAGGTGATCGCGATCATCGAGGCAGGCGCTAGCGCCGCTGCAGCGCCCGCAGCGGCCGTAGCGGCCGCCTCAGCAACAGCGGCCGCAACCAGCACGACTAGCACCGATGAGCTGTCCCCAGCTGGCCGCCGCGTCGCTGAGCAACACGGCGTCGATCCGGCCGCGGTCAGCGGCACGGGTCGTGACCGCCGCGTTACCAAAGAAGATTTGGTCACGCATATGCGCAGCGGTGGTGAGCCGGCGAAAGCCGCCTCCGCCCCGATCACTCCTGTACCGGTCAGCTCAGCACCCACTAGCTCAGCACCCACCGGCTCAGCAACGCCCGCGCCAGCCGCAAGCGTCGGCGCGCGCGCTGAACAGCGCGTGCCGATGACGCGAATTCGGCAGCGGATTGCTGAGCGTTTGATGGAATCAAAAAACTCCATCGCCATGTTGACTTCATCCAACGAAATCAACCTGCGCGAAGTGATGGCGATGCGCAAATTGCATGGCGAAGCGTTCGAGAAGTCCAACGGCGTCAAGCTTGGCTTCATGAGTTTCTTCGTCAAAGCCGCCGCCAGCGCGCTGCAGCGCTATCCGGTGGTGAACGCCTCGGTCGACGGCACCGATGTGATCTATCACGGCTTTTCGGATATTTCGATTGCGGTCGCGACCGAGAAAGGCTTGGTGACACCGGTGTTGCGCAATGCCGAGGCGATGAGTTTCGCCGACATCGAAAAGGCTATCGGCGACTATGCCAAGAAGGCCCGTGACGGCAAGTTGTCGTTGGACGATTTGCAAGGCGGCACCTTCACCATTACCAATGGCGGCACCTTCGGCTCACTGTTCTCTACGCCCATCGTCAACCCACCGCAGTCCGCCATCCTGGGCATGCACGCGATCAAGGATCGCGCCATCGTCGAGAATGGCGTCGTCGTCCCCGCGCCAATGATGTACATCGCGCTCTCCTACGACCATCGAATCATTGACGGCAAAGACGCCGTGCTGTTTTTGGTCGACATCAAGAACCAGCTCGAGAATCCGCATCGGATGTTGTTGGGGTTGTAGCGGAGGAGCTTTTTAAAGGCGGGGCTGGGGGCTGGGGACT
>JANNWF010000086.1:0-4063 GCA_031408455.1 Pseudoxanthomonas sp.
GTTGACGGTGCCCGAATCAATGATTTGGGTGAAACCAGCGTTGGTGGAAACTTCCACGCGATAGGTAACCGCACCCGCTGCCGCCGCCCACGTGAAGGTGGGTCGGGTGACTACGCCAGTGCCCGCTGACGCTGGAGACGTCAAGCTGGGCGCTGGCGCGGTGGCAGAAGAAACGCCGAAGTTGAAGCTCGCCGACCGGTTGAGCGCGCCCGCGACGCCATTGACTTGCGCCGTGTAAACACCATTCGCCAGTGCCGCTGAGCCATTCAAAGTCACCGTGCTGCTGGCGCCGGCGGCCAGCGATGGCGTGCCAAAGCTCAACGTCACGCCAGCCGGAACGGTGCCTTGGCTTAGCGTCACATTGCCGCCAAGGGTGCCAAACTCACCGACGCGGACGCTGCCCACGGCATTGGTCCCACACACCGCGATCCGCCCGATGGGCGTCGTTTCAAGCAGGAAGTCTGCATTGCCACAGGTGGGGAACTTCACTGAGCAGATGCGGGTATTCCAAGACGAGTTCGAGGTGGTTGCGTAGTACTCATTGGTAAACCAGAACGTGCATTCATCGTTCGGGTCGACACCCATGGTGGCGTAGTCACCCCAGCGCGCGCGGCCTTGGAACAGTCCCAGCTGTGCACCGGTGCCGGTGGGCGAGCATTGTGTCTCTGCACGCAGGGTGCCCGCAGGGTCATTGCGCAAACGACCCGCCATGCGAATTTCGGGATTCAAAGTGGCACTGGCTACGTTGTAGCCAAGCATGATGTTGCCGGAACGATCCATATTGATGCCGCCCATCCAGCGGCTATTGGCATCAGGAGCGTAGGTACCTTGATCGACGACACGCTTGGACGAAACCACTGCTGGCACGCTGTTGTCTTGGAACTCACCGATCTCAAAGCCACTGCTAAATACATCGACACCGCGCGGTGCAGCCGGGCCTGGCGTAAAGCCAAAGTTGACCCAGCGCGCGCCGGCCTGATTGGCACCAACATTCACGGCGTGATTGATGACGCCCTGCGCTTCAGCGGGGCCGGTCGCACCAAAGCTACGAATGGCGGCGAGATACATGGTGTTGCCGCCAAAATCGTCAAGCCGTGTCGTGGAACTCAGCTGCGGGATGTCGTTTAGGCCAATGACGAAGGGCGCGGACTCAACAAAGGTCGGCGTAGGGTTGAATTGTGCAGTGCCAGCAGCCCAATTCACGCAGACGTCCCACAGGTCGTAACCGGGGCCCGAGCTGGAAAAATGCACGAACGCGGGGCACATGCCGGCCGGCAGCGCATTATTTCCTTCGACGTGAAAGGGAATTGCGCCAAAGGTTTCGATACCACCGAAGCGTATGAACTGCGCCGATTGACCTGCCAGCATTGGGCGTCGCTCAGCAAGTGCAAATGACGAGCCTGCGAACGAAGCGCCGAACTCATGCATCGAAAACACGTAGGCGTCCTGACCGCCGTCTTGAGTGACCCAGACGCCCATTTTTCCGTAGTCGTTAAACAACGGATAGGCGAACGCATAGCGGTGATAGACGCCGAGCGGATCTTCGGTCGCGGATATCGCGACGCATTGCAAGAACGGAGCGGCTGTGGTGCTGGTGAAGGCGAACTGGCTCACCACCCAGCGGCGCGCGTGCCCGTCCCACAACACCAGCGGGTCACCGCGATTGGTGGTCTGGCAAAGGCCACCAAAGTCGGCGAAAAACGAGTTGCCAGGAACTACGTCGTCCGCATCGCCGGGAATGTCGACGATGGCGCCGGTGGTCTTGTTGAAAAGTGCCCAGCTGGTATTCACCCACTGGAAAAAATGATTGGGTCCAATGTCACCCGTGGTATCCGGCGGCACGCCGCCGCCACCCAAACCGATGCGCATGCCGTTGGCAGCAACAGTGGTCGCTGGCGTGGGCGTGCCGGTCACTGTGCGCTGCACCGGTGGAATCGGACCAAGTTGCTCACCCGGCGCCATGTCGTCTAGGTCCAGAAAGATATTCGGGACGACGTACTCGGCGGGGTTGGTTACCAACGGCTGTGGCAGGTCGCGAATGATGTCGCGCAGCGGTCGCGAGGTATCGTGATGCACTTCCCGCGCAGCGGTCATCTGTTGCGCCGATTGGGTCGCCGGTCCGTCGGCGGCAACCGCGACCAGTGGGCCGTAAAGCGCGAGCATCAGCGCGGCGTGCAAAGGCTTGAATGTGTGCATCAGGATGCCTCGTAGAGGTGAGTCAGACTGGGTGGGAATTACGACTTGTCGGCGTCGTGCTGGTGAGTCAGGCGTTGCAAGTAGGCGGAGAACATACGCTTAGTTTCGGCCGGCGTCGCGTCCCTCGCCAGTGCGCGGGTCACGGCGTCGTGCTCTTTGTCCCGGCCCAAGGCACGCAGGGCGAGGGCGGCTTGTTCGGCGAGCACTGGCGGTCCTCCGAGCCAGCGCTCCAATGCGCCAGCCGTCGCGGCCACTGGATGCCGCTGCAACACGAGAAGCGCTCCCAGAACCAGTTGATCGTTGCCTTCGGTGGTGAGCAAGTTGCGCGACGTTTGTTTGACGATGCGCGCCGCCGAGCGAACGTACCAACCTTCGCCAAAGATTGGTGATCGATCACTGGCGGCCAGCAGTAAGCGTGCGCGAGCCGGGGCGAGCTGCTTGGGATCTTCGATGACTTTGCGCACGCGTCTGGTTTCTGCCGACGTGAGCTGATCAAACGTCGCTGGGCGCAGCACCAGCTCGGCAGACCACAGATCGACCATCGCCGGGTCGCGCGCGCGCAAACCTTCAATCACCGTTTGTCGATAGCCGGCATCCAGTTCCACATCCTTGTGCTTGTCATCAAGCAATTCGCGCATCGCGGGAGTGTCGGCGAACACCGCAGGATTGGCGCCGTCGATGTGCAGCAGCAGACGACGATCAGGACGCCGTACTTCCTTGCGCACCTTGAGCGGCGCGCGCTGCACATCGGAATAGACCATCAGGTAACGCGTGCCGGTGCCTAACGACTTACGGTCGCTGGCCAATACCAGTAGGTCGATTTCTTCGGCCGCTTGACTGCCCAAGTTGCCACGAATGACTTCATGGACGCGCACGCGCAGCCTCGAATCAGACTCCGACCAAGCGACGGTCTCGGCCGAAATCACAGTGAAATGCGGGTGCCGCAAGGCTTGCAGCGGAGGATAAAGCGGTGTTGCTTGCGCATGCGTCGCGACGATCAATACGAACAGCAGGGCAAGCAGGCGGCGCATTGCCAAGCTTGAAAACGTCAGTTCAATGAACGATTGCATTCAGGTAGCCACGCTTGGACTAAGCCGCCAACACTCGCATGAAGCGGGTAACCGTTCAATGGTCGAAGTGTGATGCGGCTTGCGTCCCAGCATCGAAATGCTTGGCTATGGACCTCAAGACATAGGGTTGCTACAGAACATTTGCAGAATGGGTGGGTGTCAAATCGGTTCAGCTACGCTACGCATTGGCTTGAGCAGGCGCTGGCCTTCAGGCTACACTTGGCCGGCTTTACTTCTCTGATTCAACCAAACCAAATCTTTTATCCGGCGGGTCATGCGGTGCGTCGTCGTGTTGACGGACGTTCCTGCGGATCCCGCGACTACGAGGTCACTATGCCCATCGTCACCAGCAAGATCATCGAAGATTTCAAACGCGGCCCGGCCGACACTGGCTCACCGGAAGTGCAGGTTGCTCTGCTGTCTGCCCGCATCGAGCAGCTCACCGGTCACTTCAAGATTCACAAGCAAGATCACCACTCACGTCGTGGCCTGTTGATGCTGGTCAATCAACGGCGTTCGCTGCTTAGCTATTTGAAGAAGAAAGACGCTGAGCGCTACAAGACCCTGATCGAGCGTTTAGGTCTGCGCCGCTAAGGTTTTACACCTCTCGGTCGGCCCGCCGGGCCGACCCTCGGCCCGCTTGGGGCCAGAATCCGACAAAGGTCATACCATCGTGGCGAAAGTAACCAAATCGTTTCAGTACGGCGCGCAGACAGTCACCCTTGAAACCGGCGAGATTGCTCGTCAAGCCGGCGGCGCCGTCATCGTCAGCATGGGCGACACCGTGCTGCTGGTCA
>JANNWF010000087.1:0-30327 GCA_031408455.1 Pseudoxanthomonas sp.
GGGGCTTCCACCACCAACAAAAAACCCCGCCGCGGCGGGGTTTTTTTGCGCCTTGCGTGGGACGCGCAATCGTAAGTCGTTATGCCGCTGCACCTACGCTGACAAAGCGCCGATTTTTCGGGCCTTTCACTGAAAACTGGACGGTGCCATCGACCAACGCAAACAGCGTGTGATCGCGGCCCAAGCCCACGCCGGAACCCGGGTGAAACTGGGTGCCGCGCTGCCGCATGATGATGTTGCCGGCTTCAACGGCTTGACCGCCGTAGATCTTGACGCCGAGGTATTTCGGGTTGGAATCGCGGCCGTTACGGGTACTGCCGCCTGCCTTTTTATGTGCCATGACTTATCTCCTGAGGCTTGTTGACGGCGCGCTTAGGCGCTGATCGCCGTGATTTCGATTTCGGTGTAGTGCTGACGGTGGCCCATCTGCTTGCGGTGATGCTTGCGGCGACGGAACTTGACGATACGCACCTTGTCGGCGCGGCCATGTCCCTTCACCGACGCGGTCACCACTGCACCCGTCACGACTGGCGCGCCAACGGTGATGGTCTCGCCATCGCCGATCATCAGCACCTGATCGAAATCGATCGAACCACCGGCTTCCACTTCGAGCTTCTCGACGCGCAGCGTCTCGCCCTTCATAACGCGGTATTGCTTACCGCCTGTCACCATGACTGCGTACATCTAAAAATCCTCTGTAGTTCTTCTTGGGGTGTCGCAAGTTTCGGCTAACCGCATGACGCAGGGCCGAGGAAAGACCGCGAAGTATAGCGGCGACCTTTGCCAAACTCAATCGCCTGACGAGCCTTACGAGATCTCGGGCATCCCGATCCTCACGCTCGCCGCAGGTATGCCACAGCTAGACTAACCACCTCGCAGTCAGCCCCAAAACCTCCCCGATGGATTTCATCCGCATCCGCGGCGCGCGCACGCACAACCTCAAGAACATCGATCTCGACCTGCCGCGCGACAAGCTGATCGTGATTACCGGGTTGTCGGGCTCAGGCAAGTCGTCATTAGCGTTTGACACCATTTATGCCGAGGGCCAGCGCCGTTACGTCGAGTCGCTGTCGTCGTATGCGCGGCAATTCTTGAGCATGATGGAGAAGCCCGACGTCGATCATATCGAAGGCCTATCTCCAGCTATTTCCATCGAGCAGAAGTCCACCTCTCACAACCCGCGTTCGACGGTCGGCACCATCACCGAAATCCACGATTACTTGCGCCTGCTGTTTGCCCGGGTAGGCTCGCCGCGCTGTCCAGATCATGGGCAACCCTTGGAAGCGCAAACCGTCAGCCAGATGGTTGATTCAACCCTCGCCCTTCACCCCGAGCACCGCTACATGCTGTTGGCGCCGGTGGTGCGCGAGCGTAAAGGTGAGCACCAACAGGTCTTCGATTTATTGCGCACGCAGGGGCTGGTGCGGGCCCGCGTGAACGGCAAGGTCATCGACCTCGACGAGACGCCGAAGCTCGGCCTGCGCCAGAAGCACACGATCGAGGCCGTCATCGACCGCTTCAAGCCGAAGGCGGAACTCGCGCAGCGCTTGGCTGAGAGTTTCGAAACCTGCATTCGCTTGGGCGACGGTCTGGCGCGGGTGGTCGACATGGATGATGCCGACGCGGCGGAGACGCTGTTCTCGTCCAAGTTCAGCTGCCCGCTTTGCGACTACTCGCTGCCCGAGCTTGAACCGCGCCTGTTTTCCTTCAACTCGCCGCTAGGCGCGTGCCAGCGCTGCGATGGCTTGGGCGTCACCCAGTTTTTTGATCCGGCCCGCATCGTGCTCAATCCCAGCGCGAGCCTAGCGGGCGGCGCGGTGCGCGGCTGGGATCGCCGCAACATGTACTACTTCCAGTTGATTGTCGCACTGGCCAAGCACTACGGTTTTGAGGTCGATACGCCTTGGCAGGCGCTGTCACAAGCCCATCGCGACGCCGTGCTGTTTGGCAGCGGCGATTCGGTGATCGATTTCAGCTACACCAGCGAATCGGGTGGACGCACGCCGCGCAAGCACAAGTTCGAAGGCATTGTTCGTAATCTCGAACGCCGTTATCGCGAGTCGGAATCGCCCTTGGTGCGCGAAGAGTTGGCCAAGTTCATTTCCGAACAGCCTTGTCCGGAATGCGAAGGCCAGCGTCTCAATCGCTTGGCCCGTAACGTCTTCATCGGCGAACACAACTTGCCTGCCGTCAGCGCCATGCCGATCGATGCCACGCAAGCACTGTTTGCGGCGCTCACCCTTCCTGGCTGGCGCGGTGAAATCGCGACCAAGATAATCAAGGAAATCCGCGAACGTCTGCGCTTTCTGGTCGACGTCGGCTTGGACTACTTGACGCTCGCGCGCAAGGCAGATTCCTTGTCTGGCGGCGAAGCGCAACGCATTCGTTTGGCCAGTCAGATCGGTGCCGGCTTGGTCGGCGTTATGTATGTGTTGGATGAGCCCAGTATCGGTCTGCACCAACGCGACAACGCGCGCTTGCTGACCACACTGACGCGGTTGCGCGACCTCGGCAACACGGTGATCGTGGTCGAGCACGATGAGGACGCGATTCGCTTGGCCGATCACATCGTCGATATCGGTCCCGCGGCGGGCGTGCACGGTGGCGAAGTGGTCGCGCAAGGCAGCTTCAAGGATCTGCTGCGCAGCGAGCGCTCGATCACCGGTCAGTTCATGTCGGGCAAGCGTCGCATCGAGGTGCCCAAGGTGCGCACTGCAGTCGACCCCAAGCGCATGCTGCGCGTGCTCGGCGCCACCGGCAACAATCTGCGCAATGTCGATCTGGAGATTCCCGCGGGCTGCTTTGTCTGCGTGACCGGGGTGTCCGGTTCCGGCAAATCGACTTTGAGTAACGACACTCTGTATCGGCTAGCGACCCTGTACTTGTATGGCAGCAACGTGCAGCCGGCGGCGCATCGATCATTCAGTGGACTCGATCTTTTCGACAAGGTCGTCGAGATCGATCAATCGCCGATCGGGCGCACCCCGCGCAGCAACCCGGCCACCTACACCGGCCTGTTCACGCCGCTGCGGGAGCTGTTTGCGCAGGTGCCAGAAGCGCGCGCGCGTGGTTACCTGCCGGGGCGTTTCAGCTTCAACGTCAAGGGCGGCCGCTGCGAGGCTTGCCAAGGCGACGGCATGATCAAGGTCGAGATGCACTTCTTGCCCGATGTCTACGTGCCCTGCGACGTGTGCAAGGGCCGTCGCTACAACCGCGAAACCCTGCAAGTCACTTACAAAGGCCACACCATCCACGACCTGCTGTCGATGACGGTAGAGGACGCCTTGACCCTGTTCAAGCCGGTCCCAAACCTCGCCCGCAAGTTGGAAACGCTGATGGCGGTGGGGCTGTCGTACATCACCCTGGGCCAGTCCGCGACCACGCTGTCGGGCGGTGAAGCGCAGCGGGTCAAGTTGTCGAAAGAGCTGTCCAAGCGCGACACCGGCCGCACGCTGTACATCCTCGACGAGCCCACCACCGGCCTGCACTTTCACGACATCGAACAGTTGCTCGGCGTGCTGCATCGACTGCGCGACGATGGCAATACGGTGGTGGTGATCGAACACAATCTGGATGTGATCAAGACCGCCGACTGGGTGATCGACCTCGGCCCCGAAGGCGGTCACCGCGGTGGGCAGATCATTGCTACCGGCACGCCCGAGCAAGTGGCCGCGAACAAGGCTTCGTTTACTGGCCAGTTCCTGGCCAAACTGGACGGTTTGCGCAAACGATCGCGCAAGGAGGCCGCATGACGGCACCGCTGATCAGCGTCGAGGTGGCGATCCGCTGGAGCGACATGGACGCCTTCGGCCACGTCAACAACGCGCGCTTTTTAACCTTCGTGGAGGAGGCGCGGCTGCAATGGATGCAAGGCCTGCCGCAGCCTTGGGAGACCGCAGCCGTCGCACCGTTATTGGCGGCAGTGACGATGAATTTTCGTCGGCCCATTCCTTGGCCGGAAGCGATCCGCATTGAACTCAGCGCGACACGTGTGGGCAACAGCAGCGTAACGATGACGCATCGGATTGTTGCGTCGACTGGTCGGGAAGTGCTGTACGCCGATGGCGATAGCGTGCTGGTGTGGATTGACCGCCAGAGTGGGCGGCCAACGCCGTTGCCCAGGTTTGTGCGGGATGCCGCGGATTCGCGCTAGCCGAGTGAGTCATCGCCATGTATGGCGCAATGACGGAAGGACACTGCGCCAACAGAAGGGCGGCGATACTCGTGATAGACCAAAGCCAATCATTCAGGGGCGCGCTCCATCCATAGCCAATCGTTTGGCAAGCGATGCACTGCCCTTCGATCATTAGGCCGTCCGCGCTAACCGAGACTCACCCGTTGCTGATTGCGCCCTGCTTGCGGAAAAGCAGCCGAGCAAGCTCGGCTCTACAAGCGCCTTACGCGCCGCCCACCCGCTCTGGTAGAGCGGAGCTTGCTCCGCTGCTCTGAGCTGGCAAGCCTTTGTGCGGGAGGCACCTAGATCTTCCTGGCCTTAGCGCAATGTCGTGTCGTCATTGCGATCTATTGTATTGATTGCTCGGCGCTTTCTGATCGCCACAGCACTTCGCGGTCCAATCTCTCCCCCGGGGCCAATTCAATGCGTTTCTCGCCAGAACGCAGACCAAAGAACCAGAGATAGGCTTTGTCATCCATGCAACCCGCCAAGTACGCACGCGGCGCATGATCATCAAGAACCAAGCCTTGCGCTCCGATCTTCGAAAGCTCAAGCGGCATCGAAGCGTCGTCACGCCGAAGCACTTCGCCTTGGTTTCGACTGGCGTCGAGCAGACTTAAAACGAGATGCATCGCCTCGAGTTGTTGGGGATCGAGCGCTCGCGCCTGGGCTGCTGCTCCGGAAGGGTCGCAAAGCACATGCATCGAGACCATAAGAATGACGACAAGCGCAACGCATGTTGTGGCGAACCAAACAATCAGGCGCTTTAGCATGCGCAATTTCAGATCTCCCCGCCCCCAATAGCTACCAGCTAATGGTTCGAATGGTCGCCGCCACCGTCTTCACCCTTCCGCACCTTCATCACCACCGGCAGCGGATCCCCCGCTTCGGTAACGAAGTCGACGATGACTGTTGCGCCTTCCGCAATCTCGCGAGTCGGTCGCAGCAGCATCAGGTGGATGCCTCCTGGCGCCAGCTCCATGCTGCCTTCCGCAGGCAGGGTCAATGCCGGCATCGCACGCATGCGGCTGATGCCGTCTTCTTCGTAGGACTCATGAAAGACAATAGCCTCGAAGGCGGCGCTGCTGGCTTCGACGATTTTCAGCGGTTGCTTGGCACCATTGCCAAGAGTGACATAGCCGGCCATCGACTTCGCTCCGGACGGCGCGGCGCGAATCCAGCCATCTTTCGCGGTGAATTCCACGCCATCGGCCGAAGCGGCACTGGCGACGAGTAACAGGAGGCAGGCGAGGGTCTTTTTCATGTCGTCGAGTTTAGCGGTGACAGCCTGTGCTGGGGTGAAGTCTCGAACCCAAACCTAGGGCTTTGGAGGGCGCTGCTCCTGCGGCGCCGCTCTTGTGGGAGCAGCAGTGCGCGATCAAAGCAGCCGCGCAGGAGCGCGGCCCTCCAACGAGCTTCGCAGACTGCTGCTTCTTACTTGAGTTGATTGAAACGACTCCGAACGGCAAGAGCGCTGACGAAGAGTCAAGGCGAGTGGTCCTTCATTGGCTACCGTCGGGCGGCAGACATCGCTTGTCGGCCATTGCCATCGGTTAGGCTTGCGCTTTCCGCAAATTCAACGAGCGCAACGATGATCCAGCAGCACGCCCATCCCGACGACATCATCGAGCTGCGACTGGCGCGGCCGCCGGTTAACGCGCTCAATCCCGAGTTGCTGCGGCAGTTGCGCGAAATGATCGGCGCGGCGACCGCCAATGGCGCGCGCGGCTTGGTGCTTTCTGGCTCACCGGGCTTGTTTTCAGCAGGACTCGATGTTCCTGCGCTGCTGGCACTGGACGCCGAAGCGCTGGAATCCGCCTGGCGCAGCTTTTTTGCGGTGTGCTTTGCCTTGGGTGCCAGTCCGATTCCGACCGTGGCGGCAATCGCCGGCCACAGCCCGGCCGGCGGCGCGGTGATGAGTCTTTACTGCGACTACCGGGTAATGGCGGAAGGCAACTTCCGCATCGGTCTGAACGAGGTACAGGTCGGTCTCACCGTACCGCCGGTGATCCAGTTTGCGTTTCGGCGCTTGCTTGGCGCCCATCGGGCGGAGCGCATGTTGGTCGCTGGCGCGATGATCGATTCGGCAGAAGCCAAACGAATCGGCATGGTCGATGCGTTGGCGGCGGTGGATCACGTCGTTCCGGAGGCAGTCGCCTGGTTACGCGGCACCTTGGCGCTGCCGAGCAACGCGATGCGGCGCACGCGTGAGATGGCGCGGGCGGATCTGGTGGCTGCCATGGGTGATCCAGACACGCTGGACCTGAGCGGGTTTGTGGATGACTGGTTTGGTGAGGAGACCCAAAGCGTGTTGCACGCGCTGGTGGCTCGGCTCAAGACCAAGTCGGGCTGATTGCAGGCTTGCTGGTTGGCGTCGCAAAGTGATGCAAGTCCTTCCCGCAACACAGACGAAGCTTTGCCGCAGGAACTGATGACTATAAGCAAGTGCGTGGATTCCGGCGTACGCCGGAATGACGGCGTATTAACTTGCGGCGACGCGCTCGCCTCAGGCGCCTTTCGCCACCGGCCGATGCGGGTCGGCGATCCACTCGCTCCACGAGCCGGCATACAGGCGCGAGCCCGGCAAGCCAGCGTGATCCATCGCCAACACGTTGTGACAGGCGGTGACACCGGAACCGCACATATGCACGGTGTCGGTAGGGGTCTGGCCTTTCAACAAAGTGTCGAATTCCTTGCGCAGGGCTTCGGGTGATTTGAAACGCCCTTGCCGATCGAGATTCTTTGCGTAATGGCGATTGACGGCACCGGGAATATGCCCGGCCACGCGATCAATGGGCTCGATTTCGCCGCGAAAACGTTCAGGCGCCCGGGCGTCGACCAACCATCCGCCTGCATTGGCCATGCGCGCCGCCAGCACCGCGATCGACGCCACCGAGCGCACATTGAAACGCGCGGTGTAGGCGATGGCCTTGGGCCGTGGCACAGCTTTGTCCAGCGCCTTGCCGCTCGCGGTCCACGCACTCAAGCCGCCGTCGAGGACGGCCACATTTTCGTGCCGCAGCGAACGCAGCAGCCACCACAGGCGAGCGGCGTAGGCACCGTCGGCGCCGTCATAGGCGACCACCTGAGTGGTGGGATCAATGCCCCAGCGACCGAGTCGACCACACAAGTCAGGCGCGGTGGGCAACGGGTGGCGGCCACCGCCGGTCTTGCTGAGATCAGACAGATCACGTTCCAGATGCGCATACAAAGCGCCCGGAATGTGGCCGGTCAAATACGCGCGCTCGCCGGCTGCTGGATCGCGCAGGTCGAATCGGCAATCGACGACAACGACGCCTTTTTTGCCAAGCGTCGCAGCAAGCTCATCGCAGGTGACTAGGGTTCGCCAGTTCATGTGTGTTCTTTGACATTGCGCCAGCGCAGGGCCGGCGGAAACGTCAGCCGCGGGTTAGGCGCTGACGCAAATTGACCAACATTGCCGCCGTTGCGCCCCAAATGAGGTGAGGGCCGTAGCGGAACTGGTAATAGTGTCTCATTGCGCCGCGATAGTCAGCCTGACGGCGTTCGCAGTTTGCTTGATCGAGCAAGAAGCTGAGTGGCACTTCAAACACTTCAGCGACTTCATGCGGATCGGGGACCGCGTGATAGCTGGCATCCAAGCGCGCCAGCAGCGGCAGCACGCGAAAGCCGGTGATGGTGTCGTAAGGATCGATGAAGCCCAAGGGTTGCAACAAACTGCTTGCGATGGCGACTTCTTCCGCGGTCTCGCGTAGCGCGGCGGCGACCGGACCAGAATCGCTGGCATCGATGCGTCCGCCGGGGAAACTGACTTGCCCGGCGTGATTGCTGAGGTGCTCGGTGCGGCGGGTGAGCAATACATGCGCGCCGTCGGCACGGTTTACTACCGCGATCATTACGGCGGCTGGGGTGCGCGGCACGCTGGCAGGCAATAGATCGGCAAGTTCGTCGGTATTCCAAGCCGGTCCGCTGGGTGGCGCGTCGAGCGGGAACAGTCGAATGCCGGCGAGCAGATCGGGAGGCGATGCCACTACCGAATCCGACTCACTACGAATCGTCATTCCCGCGCAGGCGGGAATCCAGTGCTTTGAAGGCTGACCGTTGGCGGCAGAGGCGCTGGATCCCCGCTTTCGCGGGAATGACTAGCGTTTGCGCCGTCGCATTCGGGCGAAGGCGATTGAAGGTCGCGACCGTCAAGGTTGGTCGCCTTTGAATCGAGCGGACTCCAGCGTGGCAGATCCCGGCTGAATCAATCACGCCGTCCGCTGCGCTTCGCGCTGAGGCAATACGTGCAACATCAATCCCAATCGAGCGGCGTCGCTGAGCGTGCTCCAAGCGGCGATCTCGTTGGCGGTGCGGTGGCATCCTTCGCACAGGCCCTGTGCATCGAGATTGCATATCCCGATGCAGGGAGACAGCACCGCTTTGCGCGGCATTGGAGCGTCAAAAAATCCCATCGCTTGTCTTTGACCACCCCGGCTGCGTTACCGCCGCCGGGGTAGGCCTCAACTTACTTGACTTCGACCAAGGTCACGTCGAAAACGACGGCTTGGCTGGGGCCAATCGGCGAGCGCGGCGAATCGCCATAGGCGAGTTCCGACGGCATGAATAGTTCCCAACGCGAACCTGACTTCATCAGCGGCAGCGCTTCCTGCAAGCCCTTCAGCGGCGCATCGGAGACCTTCATGGTCACCGGCTGATTGCCCTGATAGGTACTGGCGAACTCTTGCCCGGTGTACAGCGAGCCGCGGAACTGCAGCTTCACTTCACTGGTGCTGGCGGGACGCCCACCAGTGCCGTCCTCAATCACCCGGTATTGCAAGCCACTCGGCAAGGTGACGATGCCTGGCTTGCCGCGATTGGCTGCCAGGAACTGAGTGCTCTTGGTCTTGTTTTCGGTGGAAACGCGCGTGAACTCGGTGCGGGCTTCTTCCTGCAACTTGGTCTGCATTTGCTCCAAAGCAGCGCGCATATCGGCTTCAGCGACCACTGGTGGCTTCTTGCCATAACCATCTTGGATGGCGCGAATGACGGTATTGACGTCAACGTCGATCTTGCGCGCGGTGAAGTCCTTGCCAATCTCATAGCCAATGGAATAGCTGAGCTTGCCTTTTTCGGACGTCGTGTCCTGCGCCATTGCAGCGTTGGTACCCATGATCGCGAGTAGAGCGATCGCCAAGCGAACCTTCATCGACAGCCTCCTAAGGAGTAAACAACAGATTTCGGCCAAACCGGCCCGACGAAAAGACCGCGAAGCATACCGGTCACGCGTGCTGCCCGCCAGAACCCGGCGGGCGGTTCATTCATGGACGCCGGCGATGCTGACCATCGACTGCCGCGCCAAGTTCCTCACGAGCGCCTGTTCTGCGCGGCTAGAATTAAGCTTCTCCCTCCTTGTGTGTTCCAGCCAATGTCGACTTCGACCCTGCTAATCGAATCTCTGCCCATTGAAACCGGCGGGGCGATCCGCCTGATCACCATCAATCGTCCAGAAAAGTTGAATGCGCTGAATCAGCAGACCCTGAGTGATTTGCACGGCGCCTTCGCCGATGCCGAAAGCGACAACGCCGTGCGCGTCGTGATCTTGCGCGGCGCAGGTGGCAAGGCCTTTGTGGCCGGTGCCGACATTTCTGAGCTGGCAGCGCTGAGCGCGGTGCAAGTGCGTGATTTTTCACGCTTTGGCCAGCAGCTGATGAGCCGAATTGAAGGTTTGGGCAAGCCGGTGATCGCACAGATCGGTGGCTTCGCCTTGGGCGGCGGAATGGAATTGGCGATGGCTTGCCACATGCGCATCGCTAGTGAAAAGGCGCGCTTTGGACAGCCCGAAGTCAATCTCGGTCTGACGCCGGGATTCGGCGGCACCCAGCGTCTGCTGCGCCTAGCCGGCCGTCAAGCCACGCTGGAACTGTGTCTGCTGGGCACGCCCATCGATGCCGCGCGCGCGCTGGCCTTGGGCGTCGTCAATGCGGTGGTCGGTGTCGATCAGCTTGAGACCGAGGTGATGCGACGTGCCGAGCAGATGGCGGCGGCCGCACCGCTGGCCTTGCGCGGCGTGCTCGACACCGTATTGATCGGTGGTGAATGCCCGCTGCCGATGGGCCTGGATTACGAAACTCAGTGCTTCGCCGTCTGCGCCGCCAGCGAAGACATGCGCGAAGGCACGCGCGCCTTTCTGGAACGGCGCAAGCCGGAGTTTCACGGCCGCTGAGTTTCTCGCCGGTGCGTTTGCACTCCTTCCATGGCGGATTGACCCTCCCTGGCCACAAGGCGGAAGCCGCATCGCGCCCCATCGTTGTGTGTCCGCTTCCTGAGGTTTTGGTCGTCCCCCTGCATCAGCACATCGGTGAGCCCGCCGAGCCAGTCGTCGAAGTGGGTGACGAAGTGGTCGGCGGCCAATTGATCGGCCGTGCGGTGGGCAGCTTGAGTGCCAATGTGCACGCGCCAGCCGCCGGGGTGATCGATGCCATTGGACTGCATGCAGTGGCGCATGCATCGGCGCTGCCGGCCCTTTGCATAAGCATTCGGTGCGCGGCTATTCATCGCACACAGGCGCTACCTGCACTGCCGGATTGGGCCGAGCTTGCGCCAGAAGTACTGGTGCAACGGATCGCCGATGCCGGTGTGGTGGGCTTGGGCGGCGCGGCCTTTCCGACCGCGGTCAAACTGGGCATCGATCGCCGCCTGCTGATTCTCAATGGCGCCGAGTGCGAGCCGTGGATTGCTTGTGATGATCGGCTATTGCAGGAACGTGCTGCCGAAGTCATCGCGGGCGGCCGCATGCTGCGTCGGGTGTGTGGCGCCGAGCGAGTGATCGTGGCGATTGAAGACGCCATGGTCGATGCCTTGGCGGCGGTACGACTGGCCTTGGCCGGCGACGACGACATCGAACTGGTCGCCGTGCCGACGGTGTATCCGCAAGGCGGCGAGCGGCAGTTGATTCACGTGCTGAGCGGACGCGAGGTGCCAAGTGGCGGACTGCCGCGCGACATCGGCGTGCTGGTGCACAACGTCGCTACGGCCGCTGCCTGTTGGCGCGCGATCCACAATGGCGACGTGCTGACACGACGTATCGTCAGTGTCACCGGGCCTGGGGTCGCGCAGCCGGGCAATTTTGAGGTCGCATTCGGCACCCCGATTCAACATGTGATCGCGCAGGCAGGTGGCTATACCGCTGCGGCAGAGCGATTGCTGCATGGCGGCCCGCTGATGGGGTTTGCGTTGCCGCACGATGAGCTGCCCATCAGCAAGAACAGCAACTGCATCTTGGTGTTGACGGCCAATGAACTGCGCAGCACGGCCGCTGAAATGCCCTGCATACGCTGTGGCGACTGCGCGGAAGTCTGCCCGGCGCAGTTGCTGCCGCAGCAATTGCTAGCGTTTTCGCGATCCAGCCAATGGGATCGGCTGCGCCAGCATGGCATCGCGGATTGCATCGAATGCGGTTGCTGCGATCTGGTTTGCCCCAGTCACATTCCTCTGGTTGAACAGTATCGCCAAGCGAAATCTACGCTGCGTATTCGCGAATCAGAGGTAAAAGTCGCCGCTGCTGCCAAACAGCGCTACGTGGCGCGCGCCTTGCGCATGCAGCGCGATGCCGATGATCGAGCGACTCGCCAAGCCGGCCAGAAAGACGCCACCTCGGCATCCGCCGTGCAAGCCGCCATTGAACGCGCCAAGGCCAAGCAAACGGTGGATGCCGATAGACCGAATCTGCGCCCATGAAAACCTTCGAGACCAGCCACGCACCGCACCTGCCGCCGCGCCGTAGCGTGCGTGTGGTGATGGGCTGGGTGTTGCTGGCGCTGACTCCCGGCGTGATCGCCAACGTCGTCTGCTTTGGCAGCGGTCCGCTGATCCAGATCGCGCTGGCCGTGCTGTTCGCGCTGCTATTTGAGGCGCTGATGCTGCGCCTGCGCAGGCAAGCACTGCGACCCTTCCTCACCGACTTGAGCGCACCGCTGGCGGGCGTGCTGTTCGCGCTGTGCCTGCCACCGCTGGCACCATGGTGGATTGCCGCCATTGGCATGTTGATGGCGATGGTGCTGGCCAAACATCTGTATGGCGGACTCGGCTACAACCTTTTCAATCCGGCCATGGTTGGCTATGCCGTGGTGTTGATCTGTTTTCCGCTTGAACTATCGCGTTGGCCGCATTCCTTTGACGCCAGCCACGTCGGCTTGCTCGACTCGCTGCGCGCGATTTTTGCCGGAATTCCGCCGCCACCCAGCTGGGACGCCATCGCCCAAGCGACACCACTGGACGTGCTGAGGCAGGCCAGCGCCAGCGGTCAAACGATCCACGAAACACTCGCCTCGCCTGCCTACCTGCTAACCAATGCTGAGGCTTGGTATTGGATAGCTGCGGCTTATGCGGCAGGCGGCATCGGCTTGCTTTGGCTGCGCATCATTGCTTGGCAGACACCGGTCGCGCTGATCGGCACCGTGCTGTTGGTCAGTCTGCCGCTGCACATTTTTGACCCGGATCTATATCTGTCGCCGCTGCTCCAGCTATCGACCGGTGGCTTGGTATTGGCGGCGTTTTTTATCGCCACCGATCCCGTGACGGGCTGCACTAGCGCACGTGGTCGCTGGATTTTCGCCGCTGGCGTCGCGCTGCTCACGCTTACCATTCGGCGTTGGGGCGCGTATCCCGATGGCGTGGCGTTTGCGATCTTGTTGATGAACTGCGCCGCCCCGTGGATCGATCTGCACACCCGCCCAAGAATCTTCGGCGAACGGGCGTCTCGCGAGTGACTGCTGGACGATCCATCCTGCTAGCGGCCGGCAGCCTCGTGATCTGCGCTGTGCTGGCGGTCGCTCTGCTGGTTGGCACGCATGTACTCACGCGGCAACGTATCGATGCCGCCCGCCTGCAAGCGGAGCGCGACGCCTTGGCCTTGGTGTTGCCGGCGCGGCATTACGACAATGATCTGACCCATGATCGAATCCGCGTGCTCGCGCCGGCGTGGCTGGGCGGGGATCAACCCATGTTGGTGTGGCGCGCACGCCTTAAAGACGCGCCGTCTGCGCTAGTCCTGCAAGCGGTGGCGGACGATGGTTATGCGGGCCCTATCCATCTGCGTATCGGTGTGGATGTCGATGGCCAGATCACTGGCGTACGGGTCACCGCGCATCAGGAAACAGCGGGGCTGGGCGACCCGATCGAGGCGGAGCGCAGCGATTGGATTCTTGGCTTTGTGGATCGCGCACTGGGCTCGCCGCCGCTTGCAAAATGGAGCGTGCGTCGCGACGGCGGTGAGTTCGATCAATTCGCCGGCGCCACCGTCACCCCACGCGCGGTGGTGGCGGCGGTGCGGCGCGCGCTGCAATACGTTGAGCACCATGGCGATGTGCTGTACGCGGCTCCGACCGATAGCCAGTTGGAGCATCGCGATGGCCCCTAGTTTTTGTATGGCGTCGGATATGCGCAGGCGATGAAGACCGAACTCGCGGCCAGCCAGATCGTCAGCTACGGACTCTGGTCCGGCAATGCGGGCTTGGTCCAATTGCTGGGCCTGTGTCCGTTGCTGGCGGTGAGCAACTCTGCGGTCAATGCGCTGGGCATGGGGTTGGCAACCATGCTGGCGCTAACTTGCACCAGCGCAGCGATAGCCTTGCTGCATCGTTTGACGCGACGCGAAGTGCGCATTCCGGCGTTTGTGATGATCATCGCCGCCATCGTCACCAGCATCGAATTGGCGATGCATGCGTGGCTGCCGGATCTGCATCGCGTGCTGGGTTTGTTCCTGCCGCTAATCGTCACCAACTGCGCCATTTTGGGCCGCGCCGAAGCGTTTGCCTCGCGCACCGATCCCATGCGCGCGGCGCTGGATGGATTCGCCGTTGGTGCAGGTTTCTTGCTGCTGCTTCTGGTACTGGGTGGCAGCCGAGAATTGCTGGGCCAAGGCAGCTTGTTCGCGGGCGCGGGTCACTTGCTCGGGCTGGGGAGTTGGGAGGTTGAGCTGACCGGATATCGCGGCCTGTTGCTGGCGGTGCTGCCGCCGGGCGCGTTCATTTTGTTGGCCCTATTGATCGCGCTGAAGCAATTTCTGCAACGACCCCGTTCGCTTTCCCCCAACTCGCAGCGTCAGGACGATCACCTATGAAACCTGCCGCACGCGAAGAGCTGTTTCGGCGCTGGCGCGAGCTCAATCCGCAACCGACGACTGAGCTGGAATACACCTCGCCATTCGAGCTGCTGATCGCGGTCATCCTGTCGGCGCAAGCCACCGATGTCGGTGTCAACAAGGCGACGCGCGGGCTGTTTGCGGCGGCGAACACGCCGGCGGCGATGCTGGCATTGGGCGAAGCGCAACTGAAACAGCACATCGCCTCCATTGGTTTGTTCAACGCCAAAGCCAAGCACGTGATCGCGACGTGCCAGCAGTTGCTTGACCTGCACCAAGGCGAAGTGCCGCGCGATCGCGAAGCCTTGCAAGCCTTGCCCGGAGTGGGCCGCAAAACCGCCAATGTTGTGCTGAACACCGCCTTTGGCGAACCCACCATCGCGGTCGACACACACATTTTCCGGGTTGCCAATCGCACTGGCCTGGCGCCAGGCAAGACCGTGGATGCGGTCGAAAAAGGTTTGCTGAAGCGAGTGCCGGCCGAGTGCCGGCTGAACGCCCATCACTGGCTGATCCTGCATGGACGCTATGTCTGCAAGGCACGCAAGCCGAACTGCGTGGAATGCGTAGTACGCGACCTGTGTAAGTTCAAGGGCAAGACCATCTAGTCGCAAGAGCACAAACCACTGGGTTGATGGCGGGCCTAAATTCAGCTGAACGCCGGATAACTATTCTTCCCCAGCCGCGCACCGGTTCGCCTCAACCCCAGCACTTTGTGTGCGTAGCGCAAAACAGCCGGCCATCGATCATCCGTAACCTTTGCCGCGCTACGCTTGCCCATCCAGACGGGGACCCATGGACGCCACCCAATCACTGCTCGACATTGAAGCCGCTCGCGACGGCGATGCCCAAGCGCTGTCGCGCTTGCTGAGCAGCGAGCGTCGGCGCGTAGTGCGCTATGCCGAGCGGCACTGCAAGGTGCACGACGTTGAGGATGCCGTGCAGGAAACCCTGTTGATCGCCAGCCGTCAAATTGCCGGACTGCGCATGCTTGAGGCCTTCAACGGCTGGCTGTTTCGCATCGTCAAGCGCGAATGTGACCGCATGAAGCTGTTCTATCGGACCCACGTTTTCGACTACTCGCCGGATGCATCCATGCCCGAGCCCGTACTCGTAGTGAATGAGGGTTTGCGGATCGATCTGATCGCGGCGGTGGAATCGCTGCCTGCGCACTACCGCGAAGTCTTGCTGTTGCGAGATGTGCAGGAGTTGACCGTTGATGAAATGGCGGCGCGATTGCACTTGAGTCGGGAGGCTGTCAAAGGCCGTTTGCATCGCGCTCGTTTGCTCGTTCGGGAATATCTTGATTAGTGAGCCCGACGGGTTTTATATACCCCCTATTCACCCACGGCCCGGCAAATTCCTGCGGGCCATGTTCTCCCCGGTCCAGCCTGGATCGGGTTTCTTTGGCGGGCAAACCCCGCCGCTTACGTCAACCTCGGAGCTACCTATGAACAAGTCCATCAAGCCCATCTCCATTGCTATCGGCGCCGCGTTCATCGGCTCGCTGGCCATGGCTGGCAACTCGATTGCAGCCAGCAGTTTTGGCATGACCGACCTCGCCTCCGGCTATCAGCTGGTCGGTGAAGAGAAGGCAGCGGAAGGCAAGTGCGGTGAAGGCAAGTGCGGCGCTGAGAAGAAGGCTGAAGGCGCCTGCGGCGAAGGCAAGAAGGCTGAGGGTGCGTGCGGCGAAGGCAAGAAGGCTGAAGGCGCTTGCGGCGAAGGCAAGAAAGCTGAAGGCTCCTGCGGCGAGAAGAAGGCTGAGGGCAAGTGCGGCGAAGGCAAATGCGGCGAAGCCAAGAAGGACGGCGGCAAAGTCTGATAACTCGGCGCTTTCTTCGGCAAACACCGACATGCTGGCTCCAGCAAGCGCTGGGCTGGGATTGCGGCGGGCCCTGATGGACCCGCTGCAAGCCGCGGCCGATGGCGTATTCGACTTCATTGAAGTCGCGCCGGAGAACTGGATCGGCGTCGGCGGCAGACTGGGCAACCAGTTTGCCGCGCTCGCCGAGCGCTACCCGCTTTACTGCCATGGATTGTCGCTTTCGATCGGCGGCCCGGACGCACTCGACGAGTCGTTCCTGCACCGACAAAAGCGGTTTTTCGACACCCACAAGGTGCCGATGTACAGCGAACACCTGAGTTACTGCACCGACGGTGGGCATCTGTATGACTTGATGCCGATACCGTTCACCGATGAAGCCGTGCACTACGTCGCCGGACGGATTCGCCGCATCCAAGACATACTCGGTCGGCGCATCGCGATAGAGAACGTCTCCTACTACGCAGCCCCGCATCGCGAGCTGGACGAAATTTCTTTCATCAACGCCGTACTGGAGGAAGCCGACTGCGACCTTTTGCTCGACGTCAACAATATCCACGTCAATAGCGTCAATCACGGCTACGACGCGCTCGGCTATTTGCATGCACTGCCGGCCAACCGCGTCGCCTATTTGCATATCGCCGGTCATTACAACGAAGCGGCAGATTTGATCGTCGACACCCACGGTGCCGACGTGATCGAGCCCGTCTGGGACCTGCTCGATGCGGCGTATGCCCACGTGGGTGTCAAGCCGACCTTGCTTGAGCGCGACTTTAATTTTCCGTCCATTGACGCATTGGCCGCTGAAGTTTTGCGAATCCGCGCCGCGCAAGCGCTCGCGTTATCGCGGCTTCCAAATCACGGCGCAGCAGCGAAGCAACATGCGGCCGCTTGAGGCACCGGCGCGACTGGCCGCCCAGCAAACACAATTCGCCGCCCACCTTCGCGACCCCGCTTCCAACCCAGCACCAGCTGACCTGGAAGATCGGCGCATGGCGATTTATCGCGAGCTGTTCTACAACAGTCTAGAAGGCATTCTTGCCAGTAATTTTCCGGTCATTCGGCACCTACGTGACGACGCGTGGTGGCATGAGCGCGTGCGCGGCTTTTATCGCGACTGGCACAGTCACACGCCGCTGTTCACCGAGATTGGCCGCGAATTCATGCGCTACCTCGAGCAGCGCGCCGAACAAGGCGCGAACGACCCGCCATTTCTGGTGGAGTTGGCCCACTACGAGTGGATCGAAATGGTGCTGGCGCTGGACGAGGCCGACCTTGGCGAAATCGATTGTGTCGCCGATGGTGACTTGCTCGTTGGCTGCCCGGTCGTGTCACCGCTGGCTTGGCCACTCGCCTATCAATTTCCAGTGCACCGAATTCGCGCCGATTACCAGCCCGAGCAAGCACCGGACCAACCGACCTTCCTGCTGATCGTGCGCGAGCGCGACAACAAGATTCGCTTCAAAGCCATCGAGGCAATTGGCTTTCACTTGGTGCAAGCACTGGCTGAGAATCCCCAACACCTCAGCGGACGTGAATTGCTGCTGGGTTTAGCCACGCAAGCGGGGGTGATGGATAGCGAGTCGTTTGTTGACGCGGGAGCGCAGATGCTTGAGCAACTGCGGGAACGGCAGGTGATATTGGGGACCGTAGTCGCAGGTAGGGCGCAATAACCAACGGTCTTGCGCCAACCGAATGGTGAAGACGTCAACCATTGACCGGTCGCGATGTGGCTTGGCCACCTACGATTGCATCTCTGCGTCGACGCGCTGGCGTTGGCGCAATGCCCTTCGGTGATTGCGCCCTGCCAACGCGCTTCGGTGACAGATCGCGCGTGATGTAATCCACTCACGCGAACCGAGTTGTCCTTTGATGTGCTCTTACTCGTCGCGCCACGCCACATTGAGTCAGGCCTCCACCAACCACTAACGAGCCCGCCATGCGCATTTTGATCGAGACCTACGACGCCATCACCGACCGTTTGGAGGGTGTCGGCCGTTGGCTGGCGCCGCTGGGCTTGCGCTTCATTCTGGCGTGGGAGTTTTGGGAGGCCGGCCGCGAGAAGTTCAGTGGCAGTAATTGGTTCATGGACATCCAAGGCCAATTCCCATGGCCGTTTTCCATCGTGCCCTCAAGCATCAGCTGGACAATGGCGACCTGGACCGAATTGATCGCCGCCATCGCACTCGCGCTGGGTCTGTTCACCCGCTTTTTTGCTTTCAGTCTGCTGGTGTTGACCGTGGTCGCCACCGCCGCCGTGCATTGGCCGGATGACTGGATGATGTTCAGCGAACTGCTGAAAGGCTATGCGATCACCGACAAGGGCTTTGGCAACTACAAGCTGCCGGCGCTGTTCGTGGTCATGCTGTTGCCATTGATTTTCCACGGCGGCGGCAAGCTGAGTCTGGATGCGCTGCTGAAATCCATCCGCGGGCGCGGCGATGTGGATCCCAATGCGGATGCGCTGGCGTGGAGCATCGCGATGATCGCCATCGGTGCGCCGATGACCATGTTGCTGCCGGTGTTCGGCATTGCCCTGGCCGGCGCGGGAGTGATGCTGGCGGTCGCGGCCCGCTTTGTGCGCAGCTGAGGGTGAGTTCTGGGTTGAATTTGAAAGGCAGCCGATCTAAACAATGAATGTCCGAGCAAGCTCGGCTACAACGGCAAAAGATGACACCGGCCGCTCGTCTGGAGCGGAGCTTGCTTCGCCGCTCTGGGCCTTCGTATTTGCCGCGAATGGGCCGCTCGAACACCGCATGACAGCGCCGATCAGGCCGCTTCAGGTATCGTGCGGCTCCGCCGTTGGCGCGTGGATTGTTGAGAATTGGTCGTGAGCAAAAATCGTCCGCGTACCGCGCATGTGTGCACCGCCTGCGGTGCCAGCTTTGGCAAATGGCAAGGCCAGTGCGGTGAATGCGGCGCGTGGAATACGCTGGCCGAAATGGTCGTCGAGACGGCAAGCGCTGCCGCGGTTGGTCGCCGCGCCAGTTGGATTGGCGAATCCGCCGGAGCGCGCGTCGCGCCGCTTGCAGATGTGCCCGCCGAAGTGGATGCACGCCGATCCACCGGTATCGCCGAACTTGATCGCGTGCTGGGCGGTGGCTTGGTCGCCGGCTCCGTGGTTCTGATTGGCGGCGACCCCGGCATTGGCAAGTCGACGTTGTTGTTGCAAGCAATGGCATTACTGGGGCGCGACCCGCCGGTGTTGTATGTGACCGGCGAAGAATCCTTGGCGCAAGTGGCCGCGCGAGCTACCCGTTTGGGATTGCCCATCGACGGCTTGCTGGCGTTGGCCGAAACCAGTGTCGAGCGGGTGCTTGAACACGCATCCAAGCTGCGACCCAAGGTGATGGTGGCTGATTCCATTCAAACCCTGTGGACGGAAGAACTCACCGCGGCGCCGGGATCGGTTAGCCAAGTGCGTGAATCGGCGGCCCGGTTGGTGCGTTTTGCCAAAGAGACCGGTACCAGCGTGTTTTTGGTTGGTCATGTCACCAAAGAGGGAGGCATCGCCGGGCCGCGCGTGCTTGAGCACATGGTTGATGCGGTGTTGTATTTCGAAGGCGATAGTGGTTCTCGGTTTCGCGTCTTGCGCGCGTTCAAGAATCGCTTCGGTGCGGTCAACGAACTCGGCGTGTTCGCAATGTCGGATCGGGGCCTGCGCGAAGTGCCCAATCCTTCGGCCATTTTTCTTTCTGGAAGCGGCTCGCCGCAGCCGGGTAGCGCGGTTACCGTGACCCGCGAAGGCACGCGGCCCCTGTTGGTTGAAGTGCAGGCCTTGGTGGATTCGTCGCCGCTGTCAAATCCGCGGCGGGTGGCGATTGGTCTGGATCAGAATCGACTGGCGATGCTGCTGGCGGTGCTGCACCGGCATGGCGGCATCGTGACTTCAGACCAGGATGTGTTCGTCAACGTGGTCGGCGGTATTCGCTTGCAGGAAACCGCCGCCGACCTACCGCTGCTATTGGCCGTGTTGTCTTCATTACGGGACCGACCGCTTGCGGACGGCACCATTGCGTTTGCAGAAGTAGGTTTGGCAGGTGAATTGCGGCCGGTGCCGAATGGCGAGGAGCGGCTCAAGGAAGCCGCGACGCATGGGTTCACGCGCGCTATCGTTGCACAAGCCAATGCGCCAAAATCGCAAAAATTCAAAGGCTTGGAAGTGATAGGCGTGGCACGGTTGGCCGACGCGTTACAGGTGATCTGAAGTCAGCGTCCGACCGATTGGATACGGACGTAGGGTCCTGTCGCCTATTGACCCAACATCGACAACTCACGATTCAGCGCGCTAGTGCTGCCCAAATTCAGCTCGATCATGCGTTTGAGTTCGGTGAAGCTATCCAGATCGACCTTGTGACAGGCGAAGGCCAGATCGCGCTCACCGGCACGCACCAGCTTCACGCCCATCGCGATGATCGGGCCATTCTCCAGCCGCAGATCCAGTCGAAACAGTTTGCCCGCTTCGCCGACAAATCCTTCCGGTCGCGTCACCATCGCGCCGCGCAGCGACACGTCGATCAAGCCCGTGGTCCACATTGCGGTTCCCGAGTACACGCGCACGCTGGCGACCATCGAGAAGCGATGATGACGCCTGCGCTCGCGCGATTCAGCGCTGTCTGGGCTCATGGATTGCCACGCATCAACACCAGCTCCAGCACGAACTTGCTGCCAAAGAAGGCAAGCAGCAAAAGGCCCATTGCCGCCAAGGTCATGCGCACCGCGCGGCCGCCGCGCCAGCCATAGCGAGCGCGGCCAAACAGCAGGGCACCGAACACCAGCCACGAGAGCACGCTCAGCACGGTCTTGTGCATCAGGTGCTGCGCCAGCAAATTGTCGACAAAAAGTGCGCCAGTCAGCAGGGCTGCACTCAACAGGCCAAAGCCAGCTGCAATGGTGCGAAACAGCAGGGTCTCCAGTTCAGTCAAAGGTGGTAACCAGCGCAACAGCGGCGCGTCCAGCTGGCGCCGGCGCAAGGCACCTTCTTGCAACATGAGCATCAATGCCAACAAAGCGGCGACCGCCAGCGTGGCAAACGCCAGCAGCGCCAGAAAAGCATGCAGCTGCAAACGCCAATCCAGCGCCTGGGCAGGGCCGCTGCCTTGCAGTGCATACACCCCGGCGCAAACGGCAGCGAGCGGATAAACAACGCCACCAAGCGCATCAAAGCGTCTGCCCCACGCGACCCCCGTGCTGAGCAGTGCCATTCCAAGCAATACCATCGACAGGGCGGCAAAAAAACGCAGATCAACGCCAGCGACTGAGCGCCAGGCGGCCACGTGCACGCTGACGTGGGCGAGGGTGGCAAGACTGCCCAACAGCAACGCAATCTGGTGGCGGGAAGACTCAGGGGCGCCGCCACTAACAACGGCAGCGCGACTGAGTTGCCAAGATGCAATCAGGTAGAGGCCAATAGCGATGCTGGCGAAGACAATCATCGGCCGGAGTGTCGCATACCGCGGCAGTGCGGCGAGCAGGGTCAGGTAAGCCGCTGCGTTATACTCCGCGCCCCTCTGCAGCCTAGATTTAGCCGCATGTTCGAGTCACTTAGCCAACGCCTTGCCACCACCGTCAATCGCCTGCGTGGGCGGGGTCGGCTGAGCGAAGAGAACATTCGCGAGGCATTGCGCGAGGTACGCGTCGCCTTGTTGGAAGCCGATGTCGCGTTGCCCGTTGTGCAAGCGCTGATCGAGCGCATCAAGATTCGTGCGGTCGGCCAGGAAGTGCTGAAGAGCCTGACGCCTGGGCAATCACTGATCAAAGTAGTCCGCGATGAGCTGACCACGCTGATGGGCTCGGCTGCCAATGACCTCAACCTCAATGTGCCTGCGCCGGCGGTGATCTTGCTGGCTGGCCTGCAAGGTGCGGGCAAGACCACCACGGTGGGCAAGCTGGCCAAGTTGTTGCGTGAGCGGCGCAAGAAGAAGGTCATGGTGGTCAGCTGTGACGTCTATCGCCCAGCGGCCATTGCGCAATTGGAAACAGTCGCCAATCAAGTCGGCGCGCTGTTTCATCCCAGCAGCGTCGACCAAAAACCCGTCGATATCGCTCGCGCGGCGATCGATGCCGCGCGCAAAAACTTCGTCGACGTGCTGTTGGTGGATACCGCCGGCCGTTTAGCCATCGACGCCGCGATGATGGCCGAGATTCAAGCGCTGCATACCGCTGTCAATCCGGTCGAAACGCTATTCGTAGTGGATGCGATGAGCGGCCAAGACGCGGCTATCACCGCGCGTGCGTTCTCCGATGCGTTGCCGCTCACCGGCGTGATCCTGACCAAGACCGACGGTGATGCGCGTGGCGGTGCGGCGCTGTCGGTTCGCTATGTCACCGGACGACCCATCAAATTCATTGGTACTTCCGAAAAGATGGACGGGCTCGACGTCTTCCACCCTGACCGAATTGCCAGTCGCATCCTCGACATGGGCGACGTGCTGTCGCTGGTGGAATCGGTCGAGCGCAACGTCGATCAGGAAAAAGCGGCCAAGCTGGCCGAGAAAGTCATCAAGGGCAAGAAATTTGACCTTAACGACATGAAAGACCAGCTCGAACAAATGCAGAACATGGGCGGCCTTTCCAGCTTGCTGGACAAGCTGCCGGGCATGGGGCAAATACCTGAGAGCGTCAAGAATCGAGTGAATGACCGCGATGTGTTGCGGCTGGTGGCGATCATCAACTCGATGACGAAAAAGGAGCGTCGCTTTCCGGCCACCTTGAATGGGTCGCGGCGAGCGCGCATTGCGCGTGGCTCCGGCACCACGCCGGCCGACGTCAATCGACTGATGAAGCAGTTTCAGCAGATGGAAAAGATGATGTCCAAGCTTTCGGGCGGTGGCATCAAAGGCATGATGCGTGGCATGCAGGGCATGCTCGGCGGACGCCGCGGCCCGGGCGGATTTTCGCTAGGCGGTTGAGGCGCTGCGGCGCTGGAAAGGGCGTGAACAGTATCGTCAGAATGTTGAAGGTAAACTTTTGCAGCGCGAACCGTCGAAGCGGTTCGGCAAGCTAGAATTGAGCAACATTTCAGTCATTTCTTAAAAGCAGGGGTGCGTATGAAGATGAGGCGACTGCCGTTAGTGGTAGCGATTGGCGCGGCGATTTTTGCCAGCAACGCGATGGCTGTAGAAGTGGGTGGGCAAGACATCAAAGGCAGCCTTGAGCTTGAGTTTCGTACCAACGACAACATCGGTGTCGCGCCGTCTTCTTCCGACAGCTTTGACTTTGCAGATTTTGGCGACTTCGCCGAAGCCGAAGAGAAGCTGGGGGACGATGAAGGTGAAGATGAAGAGGGTGAGGACGGTGAGGAAGGTGATGATGGCGAAGACTTCGGTGACGACGACTTCGACGACATAGGCCTCGACGAAACTGACTTCAGTGAAGACGAATTCGACCTCGCCACCGACGACGACGACGGCGATGGTGACGAAGACGACGAGGATGATGACGGCATTGACAACGACGAAGACGACGATGACGACGATGATGGCGAGGGCAAGCGCAGTGAAAGCGAAGGCGAGAGCCTCGACGACCTGATCAGCGCGGCGGTCTCCGAGAAGGCGACGTCACGTCGGCAATCGCAGAATCGTTGGTCGACCAAGCTCGGACTCAACCACAAGTTTGCTTTCGAAGGTGGCGTAGTGAGTTGGGGATCAACCCTGCGCGGCGTCGGTGACTTTCACAACGGCAAAGACAATCTCGACAAGCAGAACTTCGCGGTGTCAACGGGTCCTGAGTTCAACTTGAAAGACATCGGGTTGAAGATCAAGCCGGCGGTGTCTTACGTGTTCATTCGTCAGCACGGCAACAAGATTGTCGGCACCCTCGTCGGCACCTTGGCGGCCTCCAAAGAGTTCACCAAGCAGTTCACGATGGATGCGGTCTACAACTATCAGGATCAGGACATCACCAACCCTGACTCGCCGGACGCGATCATCAATACCTTCACCATTGGCGCGCAGTTCACCGCCAGCAAGAAAGACATCTTCAAGGCCAAGTACTCGCCGCGCGTCGAAGATTCATCGTTGGTGACCAAGAACAAGGACACTGACGGTTGGCAGCTCACTTACTCACGCAAGTTGCCTTGGGACATGATTCTTGGCTTGGGCGTGAAGGATGACTTCGTTGACTTCAAGAACCTGCCCACGCAACGTGAGGATGATGTGCGCGCCTATTCGATAGACCTTGCCAAGCAGTTCAGCAAGACCTTCGAGATGGGGCTTGCTTACGAAAATCGTGAGCTGGACTCCAGCATCAATAGCAAAGATGCCGAGAACCGAAGCATGCTGATTTCAGGCACGTGGAAGTTCTGATCGGCGGCTGATTTCGAGCCGGCAAGAGTGCGAAATGCCCCGCGAAAGCGGGGCATTTCGTTTGTGGAAAGTGAAACGCAGGCGATCGCTTTCGATTGGTTACAACGATGAGCAGGCTGCCCCCAGAGAGGCTCATTGGGTTCAATCTCGGAATATGGGATTCCCAACCGCCGTTAGCGCCGCTATACTTCGCCGTTCACTTCGCCCGACTAGGGCGTTGCCCTCTTCCAGAACTCAAGAGTTATCGACCTATGGTCAAGATCCGTCTGACCCGCGGCGGCGCCAAGAAGCGTCCGTTCTACCACATCATCGTCACTGACCAACGCAACAAGCGCGACGGTCGTGCCATCGAGCGCCTCGGCTTCTACAACCCGATTGCGGTTGCCTCCGAAGCCAAGCTGCAACTCGACACCGACCGCGTGAAACACTGGATCGGCAACGGCGCACAGATGACCGAAAAGGTCGCCTCGCTGTTCAAGCAAGCGTCGGTCGTTCCTGCCGCGTGAAGTGTGGCGGGTCGCTGGTCGGCCCGCTAAGAGCGTCCTGGCAAGTCGGGCTGCACATTGCTTAGGCCATTCAAGGTGCCTGTTTTGAGCCCGTCGCGATGAGCACTCAAGCCAATAGCGAAGCGCTGACACACGTACTGATGGGCCGCATCACCGGTGCCCTGGGTGTGCATGGCTGGATGAAGCTGCACTCCTACGCGCGTCCGCTGGACGCCATTTTCGCCTATCGGCCATGGCAGATCCGGCATCGCGGTGCCGAGTCGACGCTTAAAGTCGTCGAATGGCGAGCGCAAGGTCGTGGTTTGGTATTCCGCACACCCTCATCTGAAGATCGCAACACCGCTGAATCGATGGCGGGCGCGGAAGTGTGGATTGCACGCAGCTCCCTGCCCGCAGCCGCACCGGGCGAATATTATTGGGCTGATCTTGAAGGCTTGGCGGTAGCCACGGTGGACGGCGTCGACTTGGGTACGGTCGACCACTTGGTCGCTACCGGCGCTAACGACGTGCTGGTGGTGCAGGGTGAGCGCCAGCGACTGATCCCATTTGTCACTGGCCAATTCGTTGTTTCGGTCGATCTGATTGATCGCCGTATTGTGGTGGACTGGGATCCCGAGTTTTAGCTCACGCGCGGTGACCATGCGCATCGATGTCATCAGTCTGTTCCCCGCGTTTATCCGTCAAGCCTCTGAGTTCGGCGTGGTCGGGCGTGCGCAATCGCGAAGCTTGTTCGATCTGCACACCTGGAATCCGCGTGATTACGCGGTCGGTAACTACCGACGCGTGGATGACCGCCCATTTGGTGGCGGACCGGGCATGCTGATGACGATTGATCCTCTGCAAGCCGCCTTGCAGGCGATACGCGACGATTCGCCCATTGCCGCGCCAGTCATTTACTTGAGTCCGCAAGGTCGACCTTTGAATCAAGCGCGCGTGCGGGAGCTTGCGGCGACGCCGCGTCTGATCTTGCTTAGCGGCCGCTACGAGGGTGTCGACGAGCGCTTTATTGCTTCCGAAGTGGACGAAGAAATTTCCATCGGCGATTACGTGCTGAGCGGCGGTGAGCTGGCCGTTGCGGTGCTGATTGACGCGATCGGGCGGTTGCAGGGCGGGGCGCTCAATCATCCGGAATCGGCCGCCCAAGACAGCTTCGAGCAAGGCCTGCTGGACTGTCCGCATTACACTCGCCCGCCGGCCCACGCGCTCGGCGAAGTGCCTGCAGTTTTGCAATCGGGTGACCATGCCGCCATTGCGCGTTGGCGGCGGCAACAGGCCTTGGGACGCACTTGGTTGCGGCGGCCCGACTTGCTTGCAGCCATTGAGCTCAGCAAGCAGGACTCAGCACTGTTAGCGGCTTTCAAACTTGAACATGATCGGCGCTGATGGCAAGAGTTCTTGCCATCGCTGTGGGTTGATTTGCGCTTCAACGGCGTCGCTCGCGTAGCGAAGCGAGAAAAGACCCGCTATACTGCCGCGCTGACCGACGCACGGCTTAGTTTCAGTCGTGCGTCCTGTGACCATAACTACATAACGTTGGTGCAACCATGAGTAATCTTCTTCAGCAATTTGAAGCCGAGCAGATGCAGCGCGTGCTGCCTGAGTTTGGCCCGGGCGACACCGTGGTCGTCAACGTCAAGGTCAAGGAAGGCGCTCGCGAGCGCGTCCAAGCATACGAAGGCGTCGTGATCGCCATCAAGAATGCTGGCCTCAACTCAGCTTTCACTGTCCGCAAGATTTCGCATGGTACTGGCGTCGAGCGCGTGTTCCAGACCCACTCGTTGATGATTGACTCAGTACAGGTCAAGCGTCGCGGCAAAGTGCGCTCCGCCAAGTTGTATTACCTGCGTGGTTTGGAAGGCAAGGCTGCTCGCATCAAGGAAGATCTGGCTGCACGCGGTAGCTGATACATCCGAAATCGCCGCAAGAAAACGGCCGCCCAAGCGGCCGTTTTCGTTAATGGTGTATCGCGAAACGGCCGCTTAAGCGGCCGTTTTCGTTTTAGGACGTTGCATCCGACAAGCCAACAAACGCGCGCGCTGACGCGGGCAGCGGACGATTGCGAAGTTCGATTCGATGCAGCGGTCGCAGCAAGTCCGCTGTATCAGCGAGATCGATTCTGCACAGACGTTTGGCTGCCAGCAGATCACCAACGATGGCTTCCGGCAGTAGGGCAATCGCGCCTCCACAGGCAACGATGCGAGCGATGGCCTCGTTGCTGCCGATTTCGACAATTCTTGGTGTGGCCACGCCCCAGCCTTCGAGAAGGCGTTGAGCTACCTGGCGGGTGCCCGAGCCTTGTTCACGAATGAGCCAGGTTTGTTCGGCCAATTGCGCCACTGTTGGCCGCCGCGCTTTTGCCAAAGCTGAGTTCGCGGCGGTCACCAACAGCAAGGGCTCTTGTTTCCAGACAGTGGCGGTCAAGCGCTGATCGCTGACCGTGCCTTCGACAAAGGCGATATCGATTCGACAGTCGACGATGGCAGTGATCACTTCCTCGGTGTTGCCCACCAGCAGCGCCGGCTCGATGTCAGGGAAGCGCTGCATGAAGGTGCTGATATAAGGCGGCAACCAATAGCCGGCCACGGTCGTACTGGCGCCTATCTGCAATCGCCCCTTGCGCAGATGTACACGGTCGCGGACTTCCTCGCTGGCGATGCGCTCAAGCGCAAAAATGCTGCGGCCGTGTTGGTACAAGGCCTGCCCGCCTTCGGTCAGGCAAATGCTGCGCAGCCCGGCGCTGATCCGAACACCGCGCTCGATCAACACCAAGTCCAGTTGGATTTCAAGTTCGCGCACGCCTTTGGACACCGCTGATTGACTCACAAACAGTGCCGCCGCAGCGCGAGAAAAGCTGTTGTGCTCGACCACGGCCACAAACATTCGCAGCAGGTGTAGGTTCATTGAAATCAGTCAGTTCGAATCAGCCAGCATGAGGCAAATTCATGAATCCATGAAGTATATGTGCTGGACGCATTCTGAGAGTCGGCTCAGAGTGCTGCGATCAGTTCGTGAAGGCACGCCGTGTCGCATTCCAAAATCCATGCCGATGGCCGGTCGGTAGGCGTCAAATCACAACGACCGATGTGGCTAGGCTTGCTGTTAGTCGCCGCACTTGCCCTATCCGCAATTACGGTGGCGAGCATTCCGCAGGTGCGCGCGTCGGGCTTGAGTGCGCTGACTTTGGCCATCTTGCTCGGCATCGTCGTCGGCAACAGCCTGTTTCCCGCCATCGCCGCGCATACCGGTGCCGGCGTCGATTTCTCCAAAGCCATGCTGCTGCGTGCGGGCATTGTTTTATATGGGTTGCGCGTCACTTTTCAGGACATCGCCAGCGTCGGTGTGAGTGGCGTGCTGATTGCCGTGCTGATGGTGGTGTCGGTTTTTCTGCTTGCGGTGTTTCTCGGTACACGCGTGTTCAAACTCGACCGTGAAACCTCGATGCTCATTGGCGCCGGTAGTGCCATCTGCGGTGCGGCTGCGGTCATGGCCGCCGAGCCGGTAGTTCGCGGCGAGCCGCACAAAGTGGCGGTGGCGGTCGCAACGGTGGTGGTGTTCGGCACCTTGGGGATGTTTCTGTATCCGTGGCTAAACGTCTGGTTTGGCTTGGACGAGCACGCCTATGGCATTTATGTGGGGTCGACGATTCATGAAGTGGCGCAAGTGGTCGTCGCCGGCAAATCGGTGGGCGATGCGGCGGCAGCGACCGCTGTCATCGAAAAGATGATGCGGGTCATGCTGCTGGCGCCGTTCCTGCTCATCTTGGCGGCGGGATTGCGGCGTACAGGTCAGGTGCCGAAGGATGGAGTGAGCTCACGCACCCCCATTCCCATTCCTTGGTTCGCGCTAATGTTTATTGCCGTCTGCGGTCTCAATTCCATGGCGGTATTGCCGCCCACGTGGGTAGCCGCGCTGATTCACTTGGACACCTTGTTGCTGGCGATGGCCATGGCGGCGCTAGGGTTGCGCACGCAGTTCAGTGCGATTCGTCAGGCCGGCGCGAAGCCGTTGCTGTTAGCTGCCAGCTTGTTCGTCTTCTTGACTGTGGGCGGCTTGGTCATCAATACCGGAGTGACTCGCTTGTTCGGCTGAAAGCCTTGACGCTCAAGCCAGCGACCGGTTGTAAGCGTAAAACTCCTGCTCGCGCTTCCAGCCCAGCGATTCATAAAGCGTCTGCGCAGGAAGATTGTCGATCGCGGTCGAGAGCTTCAATCTCGTTATATCTTGCTGGCGCGCATGGGCCTCAGCGGCCAATAACAACTGGCGGCCAGCGCCAGTTTTCCGATAGGGAAGGGCGACGAACAAGTCGTACAGCACGTAAATCGGTCGTGCCTCGACCGAGCAAAAAGTCGGATAGAGCTGGCAAAAACCCTGCATTCGTCCCGCATCGTCTTCAGCCACCAAGATGACCGATTCGTTGTTGCGCAATCGCTCACCGATGAAATGGATCGCCAACGGTAGGTCTGCCGCCTCCGCGTAGAACTGACGGTAGGCATCGAACAATTCGGCGACGGCGTCGATGTCCTGCAGCTGTGCGATTCGAGTATTCATCGACATTAGCTTCCAATCGCGGTCGCCGGCCTACTCAAAATGATCTCGGCAATCCGCTGACTTGAGGGCAAAAACGTGTGCAGCACTGGCACTTCGGTCAGTTGTTGCAACCAATCAGCGCTGACCTCGGAGACGGCGACCACGCCATCGTTGGCGTCGTGCGCGAAGGGCCCCAGCGCCGAGGTGATGCCACGCACGCCCGCAATCGCGGTGGTGGGCACGCTGACCGGCCCGATGGCACGCATGCGCTCAGCCGAGCCCAGTAGTTGTCCGCAATCGCCGGTCAGTAGGCGATACAAGAGGTTGCTCTTGAGCCGAATCGCCAAGCGCGCGGGCGCAATGGGCGATCCCAACAAGTACAGATGTTCAGGGCGGCGAATGGGTTGACCCATGTCGTTCAGCGCGGCTCGCAACATCACTCCGCCCAACGAGTGGCCGACCACGATGTAGGGACCTTGGCTGGCCAGCGCTTCGATTCGCGTGGTCAAGCGAGCGACGATGACGTCGAACGTTTCCAACGCTGCCACATAGCCGAACACGTGGGTTTGCAAGCCAGACTGGCGCAGACGCCGCAGCATCGGCCAGCTGGAGACGGGCGTTCGCCCCATGCCGTGGACAAACAACACACGCAATGCCGATTCTCCTTGTTCGTTAGACACGTGTTGCATGAATGAATGAGCAGGGCGGAGATGATGCCAGAGCAAGTTGGCCTTAGCGCAGGGAGTCGCCAGAAACAGCGCAGCGAGCTGCGCTCTACAAAAGCTCTGCTGCGCTCGAATGCTTTGGTAGAGCCGACCGAGCGAAGCGAAGGCGCGCGCGGAGCGCCGACCGAGCGAAGCGAAGGCGCGCGCGGAGCGCCGACCGAG